>NZ_QAIU01000499.1:13404-25215 GCF_003061205.1 Pseudomonas sp. HMWF006 | reverse complement strand
CGTATATTGCGGGTCCATGATGTGGCGGAAACGGTAGATGTGGTGCGGATGATCGAAGCCGTGGAATCAGCCGAATAAGAATGATGGAGCACTTATGAGCAAGAAATATTTTGGTACCGACGGCATTCGTGGTCGCGTCGGTGAATACCCGATTACTCCTGACTTCATGCTCAAGCTCGGCTGGGCTGCCGGCATGGCGTTCCGCAAGATGGGCGCCTGCAAGGTGTTGGTCGGCAAGGACACGCGGATTTCCGGTTATATGTTCGAATCGGCGCTCGAGGCCGGTCTGACATCGGCGGGTGCCGATGTGATGCTGCTCGGGCCGATGCCGACGCCGGCGATTGCCTACCTGTCGCGCACGTTCCAGGCTGAGGCCGGCATCGTGATCAGTGCTTCGCACAACCCGCATGACGATAACGGCATCAAGTTCTTCTCCGGCAAAGGCACCAAGTTGCCCGATGAGCTGGAGCTGATGATCGAAGAGTTGCTCGATACGCCGATGACCGTGGTCGAGTCGAGCAAGATCGGCAAGGTGTCGCGCATCAATGACGCCTCTGGTCGCTACATCGAATTCTGTAAAAGCAGTGTGCCGACCGGCACCAGTTTTGCCGGCCTCAGGATTGTCATCGACTGTGCCCATGGTGCGACCTATAAGGTGGCGCCGAGCGTCTTTCGCGAGCTGGGCGCAGAAGTTGTCGTCTTGTCAGCGCAGCCGAACGGCCTGAACATCAATGAAAACTGCGGCTCGACCCATATGGGGCAGTTGCAGGCGGCAGTGATGGCTGAGCACGCCGATCTGGGGATTGCCTTCGATGGCGATGGTGACCGGGTGCTGATGGTTGATCACACGGGCGCCATTGTCGATGGTGACGAGTTGTTGTTCATCATCGCGCGTGACCTGCATGAGCGTGACAAATTGCAGGGCGGCGTAGTCGGCACTCTGATGAGTAACCTGGGGCTCGAGCTGGCGCTGGCGGATCTTTCGATTCCGTTTATTCGTGCCAACGTCGGTGATCGCTATGTGATCGCCGAGTTGCTGGAGCGTAACTGGTTGGTCGGCGGTGAAAACTCGGGGCATATCGTTTGCTTCAATCACACCACGACTGGCGACGCGATCATCGCTGCATTGCAGGTGTTGATGGCGCTCAAGACTCGAAACGAAGGACTGGCGCAAACCCGGCAGGCGTTGCGCAAGTGTCCTCAGGTGCTGATCAATGTGCGTTTTGGTGGCGGTGAAAGCCCGCTCGAGCATCCGGCTGTCAAGGAGGCCAGTGCGCGTGTTACCCAAGCGATGGCGGGTCGTGGTCGTGTGCTTTTGCGCAAGTCCGGGACAGAGCCTCTGGTGCGCGTGATGGTCGAAGGCGAGGACGAAACCCAGGTTCGAGGCTATGCAGAAGAACTGGCAAAACTGGTAAGTGAAGTTTCTGCCTGATTCGGCTTGCCAGCCATGATTGTGTTGGGTAACATCTGCGCCCACTTTGACCGACGAGGTACAGCATGCGTCGCCCTATGGTAGCTGGTAACTGGAAGATGCACGGTACCCGCGCCAGCGTCGCTGAGCTGATCAACGGCCTTCGTCATCTGGCCTTGCCAAGCGGTGTTGATGTCGCGGTATTCCCGCCTTGCTTGTATATCAATCAAGTGATTGATGGCTTGAAAGGCAAGTCGATTTCGGTCGGTGCGCAGAACTCTGCGGTGGAATCCATGCAAGGTGCATTGACGGGTGAGATTGCTCCCAGTCAGTTGGTGGATGCAGGTTGTTCCCTGGTGCTTGTCGGGCACTCCGAACGCCGCCAGATAATGGGCGAGCGAGACGGGATGCTGAATCGCAAGTTCGCAGCGGCACAGGCATGTGGCTTGATTCCGGTGTTGTGTATAGGGGAAACCCTTGAACAGCGCGAAGCCGGTAAAACTCTTGAGGTTGTCGGGCGTCAGCTGGGCAGTATCATCGAGGAGCTGGGTGTAGGTGCCTTTGCCAAGGCAGTCATTGCTTACGAGCCGGTCTGGGCTATTGGTACCGGACTGACTGCAACGCCGCAACAGGCGCAGGATGTGCATAAAGCCATTCGCGAGCAGTTGGCGGCAGAGAATTCTGAGGTCGCACGAGGTGTGCGGCTTCTATACGGCGGCAGCGTGAAGGCGGCCAATGCGGTCGAACTGTTCGGCATGCCGGATATCGATGGGGGGCTCATTGGTGGAGCTTCCCTGAATGCAGATGAGTTCGGTGCGATCTGTCGCGCCGCGGGAAACTGAAAAAATGCTGGAAACAGTCGTAGTCGTTTTTCATCTGCTGGGTGCATTGGGCGTAGTTGCTCTGGTTTTGCTGCAGCAGGGTAAAGGTGCGGATGCTGGCGCGTCTTTCGGAGCAGGTGCTTCAAATACTGTGTTCGGAAGCCAAGGTTCCTCTACCTTTCTTAGTAAGTTTACTGCTATACTTGCCGCCGGTTTCTTCATAACCAGCTTGGGGTTAGGTTACTTTGCTAAAGAGAAAGCTCATCAGCTGACTCAAGCAGGTCTCCCGGATCCAGCAGTGTTGGAAGTACCTAAGCAACAACAACCGGCTTCTGATGATGTCCCGGTGCTTCAAGAGCAAAAGTCGGCTACTCCAGCGACTGACGTACCTCCAGCTCAAGAGCAGAAGTAAGAAGGGTTTCAAACGTAGTTTTGCCGAGGTGGTGGAATTGGTAGACACGCAACCTTGAGGTGGTTGTGCCCATAGGGTGTAGGGGTTCGAGTCCCCTTCTCGGTACCAATTAGTCAGGAGAGCCCGCTGTTGCGGGCTTTCTTGCAGGTGGAAGGTTACATTGACCCTATAAGGGATCGGTCGTATACTTCTGCCCCAGCTTTGTCGCGGGGTGGAGCAGTCTGGTAGCTCGTCGGGCTCATAACCCGAAGGTCGTCGGTTCAAATCCGGCCCCCGCAACCAGTTTAAGGAGCCCCTTTTAAGGGGCTTTTTGTTAGCTGGACACTTTCAACGCCGCTATTCGACGGCGTTTCAAGGATGGGCGTTAAGCCCATTTTTTTATTTTGCAAAGCATGCACATATCATGCACTAGGGGGTTCAGGTGTCGAGCAAGCTAGAAGAGTTGCAGGCCTTGCTGGCCCCGGTGGTCGTGGCCCTGGGCTATGAATGCTGGGGGATCGAGTTTTCGGCTCAGGGTCGTCACTCGATGTTGCGCGTTTATATCGATAAAGAGGGCGGCGTGCTGGTGGACGATTGCGCCATTGTCAGCCGTCAGATCAGCGGTGTACTGGATGTTGAAGATCCAATCTCCGTTGAATACACCCTCGAAGTTTCCTCGCCTGGCATGGAGCGCCCGCTGTTCACTCTTGAGCAGTTTGCAAAATTTGCCGGTGAACAAGTGAAGATCAAGCTGCGCTCGCCTTTTGAAGGTCGACGCAACTTTCAGGGCCTTCTGCGCGGTGTAGAAGAACAGGACGTCGTGGTGCAGGTAGAAGACCATGAGTTCCTGTTGCCGATCGATATGATCGACAAGGCCAACATTATTCCCAGTTTTGACTGAGACGCGGATCCCGCGGATCCAATGGCTTGCGAAAGGCGAGGCGTACGATGAGCAAAGAAGTACTGCTGGTTGTTGAGTCGGTATCCAATGAAAAGGGCGTACCGGCAAGCGTAATTTTTGAAGCGCTGGAGCTGGCTCTGGCCACTGCTACCAAAAAGCGTTTTGAAGACGAAGTTGACCTGCGTGTGGAAATTAACCGCCACACCGGTTCTTACGAAACGTTCCGTCGCTGGACGGTCGTCGAAGAGAATGATCTCGATGATCCGGCCATCGAAACCTGGCCAAGCAAGGTTGCGGAAACGCATCCGGGCGCCAAGGTTGGCGATGTTGTCGAAGAAAAAATCGAATCCATCGAGTTCGGCCGCATTGCTGCACAGACTGCCAAGCAGGTCATCGTGCAGAAAGTGCGTGAAGCCGAGCGCGCTCAAGTGGTTGACGCCTATCGCGAGCGCCTGGGAGAAATCATCTCCGGCACCGTGAAGAAAGTCACCCGCGACAACGTGATCGTCGATCTGGGCAACAACGCTGAAGCGTTGCTGGCCCGTGAAGACATCATTTCTCGCGAAACTTTCCGTGTCGGCGTGCGCCTGCGTGCGCTGCTCAAGGAAATCCGCACTGAGAACCGCGGCCCGCAGTTGATCCTGTCGCGTACCGCGCCGGAAATGCTGATCGAGCTGTTCCGCATCGAAGTGCCGGAAATTGCCGAAGGCCTGATCGAAGTAATGGCTGCGTCCCGTGATCCGGGTTCGCGCGCCAAGATCGCCGTTCGCTCGAAGGACAAACGCATCGACCCGCAGGGCGCTTGCATCGGTATGCGCGGTTCGCGCGTCCAGGCAGTGTCAGGTGAGTTGGGCGGTGAGCGTGTTGATATCGTCCTGTGGGATGACAACCCGGCTCAGTTCGTGATCAACGCCATGTCCCCGGCTGAGGTTGCGGCAATTATCGTTGACGAAGATGCCCACGCCATGGACATCGCCGTTGGCGCAGACAATCTGGCTCAGGCCATCGGTCGTGGTGGTCAGAACGTGCGTCTGGCGAGCCAGTTGACTGGCTGGACCCTGAACGTGATGACCGAATCGGACATCCAGGCTAAGCAGCAAGCAGAAACCGGCGACATCCTGCGCAACTTCATCGACGAGCTGGAAGTCGACGAAGAACTGGCTCAGGTGCTGGTTGATGAAGGCTTCACCAGCCTGGAAGAGATTGCCTACGTACCGTTGGAAGAAATGCTCAACATCGACGGCTTTGACGAAGACATCGTCAACGAGCTTCGCGCTCGTGCCAAGGATCGTTTGTTGACCAAAGCCATCGCTACTGAGGAAAAGCTGGCAGACGCCCATCCGGCCGAAGACCTGCTCTCGCTTGAGGGTATGGACAAGGATTTGGCGATGGAACTGGCGGTGCGCGGCGTAATTACCCGCGAAGACCTGGCCGAGCAGTCTATTGACGACCTGCTCGACATCGACGGCATTGACGATGATCGTGCCGGCAAGTTGATCATGGCCGCCCGAGCCCACTGGTTCGAGTAATTAGGCGCGGCCTGAGGAGAGAAGTGCATGACGCAAGTCACGGTGAAACAACTGGCCGATGAGGTCAAAACACCGGTAGAGCGCCTGTTGCAGCAGATGCGTGAGGCAGGTCTGCCGCACACCGCCGCCGAAGAAAATGTGACTGACAGTGAGAAGCAGTCCCTGCTGACTCACTTGAAAAGCAGCCACAAGGCGAAAGTGGAAGAACCACGCAAGATCACGCTGCAGCGTAAAACCACCAGCACCCTGCGTGTGGCTGGTAGCAAAAGCATCAGCGTAGAAGTTCGCAAGAAGAAAGTTTTCGTACAGCGTAGCCCGGAAGAAATCGAAGCCGAGCGCAAGCGTGAACTGGATGAGCGTCGCGCAGTAGAAAATGCTGCCCGTCAAAAGGCTGAAGAAGAAGCCAAGCAGCGCGCCGAAGAAGAAGCGCGCCGCCAGCCTGCTGCTGCGCAGACCGCTACCAGCGACGCCGTTGCGGCGCCGGCCGCAGTTGCCGAACCTGTGCGTGAAAGCGCGCCGGTGGTTGCCGCTGCTCCAGCTCCGTCTGCTGAAGTTCGCAACAAGCAGAACGAACAGCGCCGTCCTGACAAGCCACGTGCCGACGACAACAATCGTCGCAGCGGTGGTGGTGATGGCGAGCGCAAAAACGCTCCGCATCGCGCATCGGTCAAAGAAAAAGCGCCGGCTCCACGTGTGGCGCCACGCACTACCGACGAAGAAAGCGATGGCTTCCGTCGCGGTGGTCGCGGCAAGGCCAAGCTGAAGAAGCGCAACGCCCACGGTTTTCAGAGCCCAACCGGCCCTGTCGTGCGTGATGTGCAGATCGGTGAGACCATCACTGTTGGCGATCTCGCCAATCAGATGTCGGTCAAGGCTGCTGAAATCATCAAGTTCATGTTCAAACTAGGTACTCCAGCGACCATCAACCAGGTGCTTGATCAGGAAACTGCTCAACTGGTAGCCGAAGAACTGGGCCACAAAGTGACCCTGGTCAGCGACACCGCCCTGGAAGACTCCCTGGCCGAGTCCCTGAAGTTTGAAGGCGAGTCGTTCTCCCGTGCTCCAGTCGTGACCGTAATGGGCCACGTTGACCACGGTAAAACTTCCCTGCTCGATTACATCCGTCGTGCCAAGGTAGCTGCTGGCGAAGCCGGTGGTATTACTCAGCACATCGGTGCGTACCACGTTGAGACTGATCGTGGCATGGTCACTTTCCTCGACACTCCGGGTCACGCGGCGTTTACCGCTATGCGTGCCCGTGGTGCCAAGGCGACCGACATCGTGATCCTGGTGGTTGCGGCGGACGACGGCGTGATGCCGCAAACCATCGAAGCAGTCCAGCATGCTCAGGCTGCCGGCGTGCCTCTGGTGGTTGCAGTGAACAAGATCGACAAGCCGGGCGCCGATCTCGATCGCATTCGCAGCGAACTGTCGGTTCACGGCGTGACTTCCGAAGACTGGGGTGGCGACACGCCTTTCGTTCCGGTTTCCGCGAAGATGGGTACTGGTGTGGACGAGCTGCTTGAAGCCGTCCTGCTGCAAGCTGAAGTGCTCGAACTGAAAGCGACTCCATCGGCTCCTGGCCGTGGTGTTGTGGTTGAATCGCGTCTCGACAAAGGTCGTGGTCCGGTGGCAACCGTTCTGGTTCAAGACGGTACCCTGCGCCAAGGCGACATGGTCCTGGTCGGTTCGAACTATGGCCGCGTGCGTGCCATGCTCGACGAGAACGGCAAGCCAATCAAGGAAGCCGGTCCTTCCATCCCTGTCGAGATTCTCGGCCTGGACGGTACCCCGGACGCTGGCGACGAGATGAGCGTGGTGGCTGACGAGAAGAAAGCCCGTGAAGTGGCTCTGTTCCGTCAAGGCAAGTTCCGCGAAGTCAAACTGGCTCGCGCTCACGCCGGCAAGCTGGAAAACATCTTCGAAAACATGGGTCAGGCCGAGAAGAAGACGCTCAACATCGTCCTCAAATCCGACGTCCGTGGTTCGCTGGAAGCGTTGAACGGTGCCTTGAATGGCCTGGGCAACGACGAAGTACAAGTGCGCGTAGTGGGTGGCGGTGTCGGTGGTATCACCGAATCCGACGCCAACCTGGCACTGGCTTCCAACGCTGTACTGTTCGGCTTCAACGTGCGTGCCGATGCTGGCGCACGGAAGATCGTCGAGCAGGAAGGTCTGGACATGCGTTACTACAACGTGATCTACGACATCATCGAAGACGTCAAGAAAGCTCTGACCGGTATGCTCGGCAGCGATGTTCGCGAGAACATCCTGGGCGTGGCCGAAGTGCGCGACGTGTTCCGTTCGCCGAAGTTTGGCGCGATCGCCGGTTGCATGGTGATCGAAGGTGTTGTGCACCGTAACCGTCCGATCCGTGTACTGCGTGAAGACATCGTTATCTTCGAAGGCGAGCTGGAATCCCTGCGCCGCTTCAAGGATGACGCTTCCGAAGTACGTGCCGGCATGGAATGCGGTATCGGCGTGAAGAGCTACAACGACGTCAAAGTCGGCGACAAGATCGAAGTCTTCGAGAAGGTTCAGGTTGCTCGCAGCCTCTAACTCGCGCACTTCAAGGGCCGCGCCGAGCCGCCGCATGCAGATGCGCGCCACGGCGTCAGGACTCTAAACGCAACGCCCGGTCTGGCATTTGTCAGGCCGGGCGTTTGCCGCTTTCAGACCTTGCGGGTTTCACCGTGGGGCAGTAACAGGTAACAAAATCATGGCAAAAGAATACAGCCGTACCCAACGTATCGGCGATCAGATGCAGCGCGAGCTGGCCCAACTGATCCGTCGCGAAGTCAAAGATCCGCGCGTCGGCCTGGTCACCATTACCGCTGTGGAAGTCAGCCGTGACGTCGGTCACGCGAAGATTTTCATCACCGTGATGGGTCAGGACAACGCCGAAGATATCGCGCAAAGCATCAAGGTGCTCAATGCCGCCGCAGGTTTCCTGCGCATGCAACTGGCCCGTGAGATGAAGCTGCGCAGTGTGCCGCAATTGCACTTCCACTACGACGAATCCGTTGTCCGTGGTGCGCACCTGTCGGCCCTGATCGAGCGCGCCGTGGCTGAAGACAATCAGCACGTCACCGCGCCTGCACCTGAAGACGCCAAGGAGTAATTCGGTGGCTCAGGTCAAACGTATCCGTCGTAACGTCAGCGGTATCATCCTGCTCGACAAGCCGTTGGGGTTCACCTCCAACGCCGCGTTGCAGAAGGTTCGCTGGCTGCTCAACGCCGAGAAGGCCGGTCACACCGGCAGCCTCGACCCGCTGGCCACTGGCGTGTTGCCGCTGTGTTTCGGTGAGGCCACCAAGTTCTCGCAGTACCTGCTCGATTCCGACAAGGGTTATGAAACCCTGGCGCAACTGGGCAAGACCACCACCACGGCAGACGCCGAGGGTGAGGTTTTGCAGGAGCGTCCGGTGACCGTTGGTCGCGCCGACGTCGAAGCGGTCCTGCCGAAATTTCGTGGTGAAATCAGTCAGATACCGCCGATGTACTCGGCACTCAAGCGTGATGGCCAGCCGCTGTACAAGCTGGCCCGTGCAGGCGAAGTAGTGGAGCGCGAACCGCGTTCTGTTACTATTGCGCGCTTGGAATTACTGGCCTTCGAAGGCGATACTGCGCGTCTTGCAGTGGATTGCAGCAAAGGCACCTATATTCGTACCCTGGTGGAGGATATCGGTGAGCAACTCGGTTGTGGTGCGTACGTCGCAGAATTGCGCCGTACCCAGGCCGGGCCTTTCACTTTGGCGCAAACCGTTACCCTCGAAGAGCTCGAAGCGGTACATGCCGAAGGCGGCAACGAAGCGGTCGATCGCTTCCTGATGCCATCGGACAGCGGCCTGCAGGATTGGCCGTTGCTGCACTTTTCGGAAGCGAGCGCGTTCTACTGGCTCAACGGCCAGCCGGTACGTGCCCCGGATGCTCCGAAGTTCGGCATGGTGCGGGTACAGGATCACAATGGTCGCTTCATCGGTATCGGTGAAGTGAGCGAAGACGGGCGCATCGCGCCACGTCGTTTGATTCGGTCAGAATGACCGGAAACCGGTGCGTATTACAGCGTGCCGGCGAGTGTGGCTGTTAACAGGCACGGTCACTACTCATTTATAGATACAGGGATTTGTCCCTGGCCTGTTGAAGCTGTTTCTCTGAAACAGTTTCCTGATAAAAGGATTGCCTCATGGCTCTCGACGTTCAAGAAAAAGCTCAAATCGTTGCTGACTACCAGCAAGCTGTTGGTGACACTGGTTCGCCAGAAGTGCAAGTTGCACTGCTGACCGCCAACATCAACAAACTGCAAGGTCACTTCAAGGCCAACGGTAAAGATCACCACTCCCGTCGTGGTCTGATCCGCATGGTAAACCAGCGTCGCAAGCTGCTGGACTACCTGAAAGGCAAGGACGTGAGCCGTTACAGCGCTCTGATCGCTCGCCTGGGTCTGCGTCGCTAATCAGCGATTGCGCTATGAGGTTGGTGGTCTGTGGGACGTCGGCGGTTTACCGCTGGCGCCTTGCAGGCTCCCAGCCTCAAGTTTTATCTGGATACACGTTTTACCCCGGACAAGCGTTGGGCCGATTCCCGACATTGCCCAAGAATTTCGCAAGAAACCAGTTCCCCCAAGAGCCACAAAGAAGGTAGGACACCGTGAACCCGGTAATCAAAAAATTCCAGTTCGGTCAGTCGACCGTTACCCTCGAGACTGGCCGCATCGCCCGTCAGGCCTCCGGCGCAGTATTGGTCACCGTTGACGACGACGTCAGCGTATTGGTGACCGTCGTCGGTGCCAAGCAAGCCGATCCGGGCAAGGGCTTCTTCCCTCTGTCCGTTCACTACCAGGAAAAAACTTACGCTGCCGGTAAGATCCCTGGCGGTTTCTTCAAGCGCGAAGGCCGTCCTTCCGAGAAAGAAACCCTGACTTCCCGACTGATCGACCGTCCGATCCGTCCGCTGTTCCCGGAAGGTTTCATGAACGAAGTGCAGGTTGTCTGCACCGTCGTTTCCACCAGCAAAAAGACCGATCCGGACATCGCTGCGATGATCGGTACTTCGGCTGCCCTGGCTATTTCGGGCATCCCGTTTGACGGCCCGATCGGCGCCGCTCGCGTCGCTTTCCACGAAAGCACCGGCTACCTGCTGAACCCGACTTACGAACAACAAGCCGCTTCGAGCCTGGACATGGTCGTTGCCGGTACCTCCGACGCCGTACTGATGGTTGAATCGGAAGCCAAAGAGCTGACCGAAGACCAGATGCTGGGCGCGGTACTGTTCGCTCACGACGAGTTCCAGGTGGTGATCAACGCCGTCAAGGAACTGGCCGCTGAAGCTGCCAAGCCAACCTGGACCTGGGCTCCGGCGCCAGAAGCCACCGAACTGCTGGGCGCTATCCGTGCCGAGTTCGGCGATGCGATCTCCCAGGCTTACACCATCACCGTCAAGGCTGACCGCTACGCACGTCTGGGCGAGCTGAAGGATCAGGTTGTTGCCAAGCTGTCCGGTGAAGAAGGCCAGCCTTCGGCTGCCGACGTCAAAGCCGCTTTCGGCGAAATCGAATACCGCACCGTTCGCGAAAACATCGTTAACGGCAAGCCACGTATCGACGGTCGCGACACCAAAACCGTACGTCCGCTGAACATCGAAGTCGGCGTTCTGCCGAAGACTCACGGTTCGGCGCTGTTCACCCGTGGTGAAACCCAGGCTCTGGTAGTCGCGACCCTGGGCACCGCCCGTGACGCACAGCTGCTGGACACCCTGGAAGGCGAGAAAAAAGACCCGTTCATGCTGCACTACAACTTCCCTCCGTTCTCGGTGGGCGAGTGTGGTCGCATGGGTGGCGCTGGTCGTCGTGAAATCGGTCACGGCCGTCTGGCCCGTCGTTCGGTTTCGGCCATGCTGCCAGCCGCTGACGTGTTCCCGTACACCATTCGTGTAGTGTCGGAAATCACCGAATCCAACGGTTCGAGCTCGATGGCTTCCGTTTGCGGCGCTTCCCTGGCCCTGATGGACGCTGGTGTGCCGATGAAGGCGCCGGTTGCCGGTATCGCCATGGGTCTGGTTAAAGAGGGCGAGAAGTTCGCCGTCCTGACCGACATCCTCGGTGACGAAGACCACCTGGGCGACATGGACTTCAAGGTAGCCGGTACCGCCAAAGGCGTCACCGCGCTGCAGATGGACATCAAGATCAAGGGCATCACCGAAGAGATCATGGAAATCGCTCTGGGCCAAGCCCTGGAAGCGCGCCTGAACATCCTCGGCCAGATGAACCAGATCATTGGCCAGTCGCGTACCGAACTGTCGGCCAACGCTCCGACCATGATCGCGATGAAAATCGACACCGACAAGATCCGTGACGTTATCGGTAAAGGTGGCGCGACCATCCGTGCGATCTGCGAAGAAACCAAGGCTTCGATCGACATCGAAGACGACGGTTCGATCAAGATCTTCGGCGAAACCAAAGAAGCCGCTGAAGCTGCTCGTCAGCGCGTTCTGGGCATCACCGCTGAAGCCGAGATCGGCAAGATCTACGTGGGTAAAGTTGAGCGCATCGTCGACTTCGGCGCATTCGTCAACATCCTGCCAGGCAAGGACGGTCTGGTGCACATCTCCATGCTGAGCGACGCTCGCGTAGAGAAAGTGACCGACATCCTGAAAGAAGGCCAGGAAGTGGAAGTGCTGGTACTGGACGTGGACAACCGCGGCCGTATCAAGCTGTCCATCAAAGACGTGGCAGCGGCCAAGGCATCGGGCGTGTAATC
>NZ_QAIU01000499.1:11625-13364 GCF_003061205.1 Pseudomonas sp. HMWF006 | reverse complement strand
CCCCGCCGTGAAAACGGCGGGGCATTTTTTTGTCTGCCATAAAGATCAAAAGCTCGCAGCCTGCGGCAGCGCCGGTAAAAACGCGGTGATAACCCGATTCCGCAGGAGCCGAAGCAGGCTGCGATCTTTGCTTTTGTGAAAACCGGTGCTAGGTTTAGCCCACCGCCCGTGTAGCTCAGCCGGTAGAGCAGCGCACTCGTAACGCGAAGGTCGCAGGTTCGATTCCTGTCTCGGGCACCACTTCCCTTATTTCACTTTGCGGCTCAGGTCCTCGACGGTACGTTTGAGCTGATCCATTGCACGATCCTGATCGTTGATCTTCTGTTTCAGACTCGAAATCTCGCTGTTGTTCGAGTTGGAGCTGGAACCGCTGTTGCGCTTGAGGTCTTCGACCTGGCGACCGAGGGTCTCCAGTTGGCGATCCTGCTCCTTGAGCTTGTTCTTCAGGTCGTCGACTTCTTTACTGCCGGCGCTCGAGCTGGAACCGCTGCTGCGTTTGA
Organism: Pseudomonas sp. HMWF006; assembly: GCF_003061205.1. Taxonomy (NCBI): domain Bacteria; kingdom Pseudomonadati; phylum Pseudomonadota; class Gammaproteobacteria; order Pseudomonadales; family Pseudomonadaceae; genus Pseudomonas; species Pseudomonas sp. HMWF006. The sequence goes on along the minus strand of NZ_QAIU01000499.1, from coordinate 12,864 downwards.
GTTCTTCAATCTGGCGTGACTGGTCACGGACGGTATCGCGGATCTTTTGCAGTTCATCAATGCTGATATCGCTTTTGATGACAACCTCTTTGCCGTAATCGTTGTGAATCAATGAAACTTTGTCGCCGTAGGAGGAACTGCTGGTGCTCAGTTCCAGCGCCATGGCGCTTGCCGGCAGCATCATGGCGGCGAGCAAGGTACTGGCAGACACAATGGAGCAAATCTTCGAAAAGCTGCGCATCACTGGTTTTCCTTGTGAACAGCGAGGGTGGGTGCCGAAGTGGCACAACGCTATGACTTGGAAAGCGGATTTATGTTCCGCAAGTCAACTTTTTGCGCCTGGGATGTAAAGAGCCGTGTAATTCGTCATGCAAACGTCCTATATTCGGTGCCTGCATGAGCATCGCCCAGCAGTTTTCAGATGATCCCGAATGGTTCCGAAGGCCGGACAATCCGCGTCAGAGAGATCCTTGATGATCCAGATCCATCCTCCATTCTTACGATCAGCGAGAACGCCATGACCGAATTAACTCAAGAGCAACGTCACGAACTAGCGCTGGAAAAATACATTCTGGAGGTCCCGGACCTGAAAGAAGAGATCAAGGACCTGAGTCCCGATGATCAGAAGGACCAGATCCAGTGGGCATTCGAAGACGAAGCTGAATCCCAGGGGTTGCAGCCGTGGGAGCTGACGCTCAAGTACACGAGCACGCCGGAAGAGTTCGAGGCGCAGCGCCTTGTGCTGCACAAAGAGGCGGCTGAAGTGTTGGGTGTCGAGTGGGACGAGTACTGCGAGATGAATAATCTCGTCGTATAAAAGCAGCTACGAGTTTCAAGCGGCAAGCTGCAAGTCAAAGCAAAAGCGCTGTGGCTTGCAACTTGTAGCTTGAAACTTGCCGTTGCTGTCAAAGGCTCAAGCGCATCGACAGATCCACCGCTTTGACATCCTTGGTCATCGCGCCGATCGAGATGTAATCCACCCCGGTTTCGGCGATCGGCAGCAACGTGCTTTCGTTGATGCCGCCGCTGGCTTCGAGTTTCGCCTTGCCGCCGTTCAGGCGCACGGCTTCGCGCATGTCGTCCAGGCTCAGCTCATCCAGCATGATGATGTCGGCGCCGGCGGCCAGCGCTTCCTTCAATTCATCCAGGCTTTCCACTTCGATTTCCACCGGCTTGCCCGGGGCAATCTTGTGGGCCGCGCTAATGGCCTGCGGGATGCCACCGCTGGCGGCGATGTGG
>NZ_QAIU01000499.1:470-11597 GCF_003061205.1 Pseudomonas sp. HMWF006 | reverse complement strand
CCGCCGCAGGTTACCGCGTATTTCTGCGCCAGACGCAGGCCTGGCAGGGTTTTGCGGGTGTCGAGCAGCTTGACCTGAGTGGCGCCGACGAAATCTGCCAGGTATTGCGCACGTGTCGCCACGCCAGACAGCAGCTGCAGGAAATTCAATGCGCTGCGCTCACCGGTCAGCAGCGAGCGCGCCGGGCCTTCCAGATGAAACAACGGCTGATTGGGCTTGACCCGTTCGCCATCGACCACTTGCCAATGCACCGCGACGCGCGGATCGAGCTGACGAAATACCGCATCGACCCACGCCGTGCCGCAAATAACGGCTGCGTCGCGCGTGATGATGGTGGCTTTGGCCAGGCGTTCGGCCGGGATCAGTTGCGCGGTGATGTCGCCGCTGCCGATGTCTTCGAGCAACGCACGGCGCACGTTGGCTTCGATTTCGGCGGTCAAATCGGCGAGACGTAGATTCGGCATAACGGGCTCCACAAACAAAGTGGTTCGATTATAGGGGCATGGCGTGAGCCAACCCAAGGCGAGAACTCGCGTGCCTGACTGCATCTGGTCGATTTCTTGTGAGTAAAGCCGGTTCAGTCGTGGTCATTGAGAGGGGGCGAGGCATAGGGGAAACCCTGACGGCTATAGCGCCGGGGACGACTTTTGCAAGATAATCCGCCTTGCATTTGACGTCATAGCTTTGACGTCCTGATTGGAACTTGTGGTAGCGGGCCTGCTCGCGAATGCATTCTTTCAATGACATTGATGCGGCTGACACACCGCTCTCGCGAGCAGGTTCGCTCCCACAGGGGCAGAGTTTGCTTGATCGAACGAATCACCGTTTCAGGAGGCTTGGATGCACAACGACGGGAAAGTAGTGCCTTTGTACAAGGCCACTACCGATCAGGCGAATCACTCGCCGCTCGCCCGCCTGCCTGTGATTCTGCTTCAGGTTCGCGACAAGGCTGCCCAGCAACTGCGCCACGGTTTGCAGGAACTGTTCGATAACGCTGACGACACGCTGTTTGAAATGGCCGATCGGGCGCGCAACGACGTCGAGCAGAACATTTTCTTCGAAGCCATGCGCGACCTGCGCCTCAAGCGCAAAAACATCGAGCGTGGTTTTCTCGAACAATTCTTCGAAGCATTCGTCGCCCTGACCCGACACGACGCCACGCACAACGCGCTGTCGGGTTCGCTGATCTACGAAGATTCGGCGCCCCGCACCGATGACATGGAACGCAATGTCGCCGTCGAAACCATGGTTGGCCGGGTGCTCAAGCGTGATGGCTTTGCCCTCGACCAATTGACCCTGCGCCTCAATGCGCTGCTCGACAATACCCTTGACGATCGACACAACCCGCTCGGCCCGGCAATGCTCTGCGAGTACTTTCTGCAGGCCGGACGTAACCTGGGCGTGGAGATCAAGGTCAAGCTGATCCTGCTCAAGCTGTTCGAACGCTATGTGCTGGCCGACACCGAACAATTGTATGCCGAAGCCAATCAGCTGCTGCTCGCCACCGGCGTCTTGCCGCAGTTGAAACCGGCACCGGCGCGCCGGGTAATCGACCGCGCGGTGGCCAGTGTGCACGACGAAGAAAGTGATGATCGGCAGCCGGCGGACGAAGGCGTGCAGGAAGTCTTCAGCGCCTTGCAGGCCTTGTTGGTGCAGGTGCGCGGCAGTGTCGCGCCGACCCTGGAGCCCAGCGCCGCCGCCCAGCCAATTACCACCCGCGACCTGCTGCGGCTGCTCTCACACTTGCAACAGTACGTGCCGGCGCTGGCGGCGCAGGACGACTTCGATCTGCGCAATCAGCTCGAACAACTGCTGACCCGGGTCAGCGTCAGAAGCGGCAAGTCGCGGGTCGTGGACGGCGCCGATGAAGACGTGATCAACCTGATTGCCATGGTCTTCGACTGCATGCTCGAGGATCGCAACCTGCCGGACTCGCTGAAGGCATTGATTGCGCGGTTGCAGATCCCGATGCTGAAGGTTGCGGTACTCGACAAGAGTTTCTTCAGCCGCAGCAGCCACCCGGCACGGCGCCTGCTTAATGAAATCGCCGAGGCTGCCATGGGCTGGGGCGATTGCAATGGCGAAGCGCGCGACAGCCTGTACCTGCGCATCGGACAAGTGGTGCAGCGGCTGTTGAGTGATTTTGTCGATGACCCGGCGATTTTCTCCGAGCTGCTCGCCGACTTCCTCGCCTTCACCAGCGATGAACGCCGGCGCAGCGAATTGCTTGAACAGCGTTTGCGCGATGCCGAAGAGGGCCGGGCGAAGACCGAGCTCGCCAGGCGGCGAGTCGAGCAGGCGTTGAACCAGGCACTGTTGGGCAAGGTGCTGCCGCCCACCGTGGTCATGTTTGCGCAGAACGCCTGGAGCAAAGTGTTGATGCTGACCTGCCTCAAGCATGGCGATCGCTCCGCCGAATGGCAGGCCGATGTGCAAACCCTGGAGCAACTGATCTGGAGTGTGCAGCGTCATGACGATGCGGCAGCCGGCCTGCGCTTGCTGGCGCTGGTCCCGGGTCTGCTCAAGTCATTGCGTGACGGTTTGACCAGTTCGGCATTCGACCCGTTTGCCACCAGCGAATTTTTCAGCGAGCTCGAGGCACTGCATGTGCGAGTGCTCGAACCGTCCAGCGAGTCCGCTCAGGCCGAAGGGCCGGAGCTGATCGAAGTCTCGCAGCAGATCGTCCTGCCCGGCGCGGAGGAGGGCGCGATGGCGCTGAGCCCGGTACGTCTGGGCCACGACGACGCCAGTGTGCGCCAGGTCGATCAGCTGCGGCCGGGCAGTTGGGTCGTGTTTCAGGAAGATGAAGAGCACACCCTGCGTTGCAAGCTTGCCGCAATCATCGAAGCCACCGGCAAGTATGTGTTTGTCGACCGCACCGGCATGAAAGTCCTCGAACACAGCCGCACCGGGCTGGCCCTTGAGTTCCGCCGGGGGGCGGCACGGGCACTGGACGACACCTTGCTGTTTGACCGGGCGCTGGAGTCGGTGCTGGGCAATCTGCGGCGCCTCAATCGCGCCAAGTGATCGCGCGTCGGGTGCCGATCACGGCATACTGGGCGCAACACAGTCGGCGTTGAAGGAATCGTTATGCAGTTGGATCCCGCTAGCGGGTGGTGTCACGGGGTGCAGGTCTGCCCATCGCCCAACTTCAATGAACGCCCCGCGGGCGAAATTTCCTTGCTGGTGATCCACAACATCAGCCTGCCACCGGCCCAATTCGCCACCGGCAAGGTGCAGGAATTTTTCCAGAATCGTCTGGATGTCACCGAACATCCCTATTTTGCAGGCATCGCCGACCTGCGCGTCTCCGCGCATTTTCTGATCGAACGTGACGGCACGGTGACCCAGTTTGTCTCCTGTCTTGAACGGGCGTGGCATGCGGGTGTGTCGATGTTCGAAGGCCGCGAAACCTGTAATGATTTTTCCGTGGGCATCGAACTCGAAGGCACCGATGATCTGCCCTTTACCGAGGCGCAGTATCAGGCGTTGATCACGCTGACGCGTCAGCTGCAAACAGCATTTCCGGCGATCACCGGCGCTCGCATCTGCGGGCACAGCGACATTGCACCCGGGCGCAAGACCGATCCTGGCCCGGCATTCGACTGGGCGCGTTACCGCGCGGCCCTGGCACAAGAGGAAGGACAATGAGTTTTCTGGTGTTACTGCTGGCGGTCTGGATCGAGAAATTCTCGGCCCTGCGTCATCGGATTCAACGCGATGGCGGATGGATCCGCGAGCTGAACAAACTCGAAACCGGCGCTCGGCTGGCCGACAAACCGTGGCTGATACTGACCATTCTGGTGCTGTTGCCGGTGGCGCTGCTGGGTCTGCTGCTGTGGGTGCTGGAGCCTGTGGCGTATGGCTTGCTGGCATTGCCGGTGCATCTGCTGGTGGTCATCTATGCCCTCGGACGCGGTGATCTGTTGGGCGGCCTCGGACCGTTTCGCGACGCCTGGCGCCGTGAGGATCTGCAAGCGGCGGCCCACGTCGCCAAACGTGACCTGAATATCTGCGCCGACAGCGGCGAGCAATTGCTCGAAAGCGTGCAACGGCACTTGCTGTGGCAGGCCTATCAGAGCTTCTTCGCGGTGATCTTCTGGTATTTCCTGCTCGGCCCGGTGGCGGCGCTGGCCTATCGCTTGTTGGCGCTGGCCGAAGCGCATGGTCAGAACCCGGCATTGGTCGAGCGCGCCGGGCAATTGCGCCATGCCTTCGACTGGGTGCCGGTGCGTCTGCTGGCCGCGAGTCTGGCGTTGGTCGGCAACTTTGTCGCCGTCAGCCGGGTAATGCTGCACGAACTGCTGAACTGGAACATCAGCGCTGCGCAACTGATCGACAAGGTCGGTCTGGCGGCTGGAGAAATTCCGCCACCGGTGGTCGGACCGGAAGGCATCAACACCCTCGATTGCCTGTGGGAACTGCTGCTGCGGGCGGCGGTGTTGTGGTATGCCGGGTTTGCCTTGTGGACCGTGCTGGTTCACTGATCACTTCAGTGAAAGCACGTGTGGCGCGGGGATTTATCCCCGTTCAGCTGCGCAGCGGCCGCAAATCAAGCACACGCGGTGTGTCAGAAAGTCTGCGGTGTTTGGTTTTAAGACTGCTGCGCAGCCGAGAGGGGATAAATCCCCTCGCCACCGGTCGGTGCTCGGCCGCTGTAGCCGTTAACCTTAAGTTACAAAACCTCCCTTCGATTTGAGCTATACAGAGATGGCGCTCGATAGTGGCTATCTGCTGTCGCCCCGCGCCTGCCAATAAAAACAAGAAAAGCCAAGGGAGACTTCCAGTGAAGAGCTTGCTCTATCCCGCTGTCTCGCTGATGAACCGTCTGAGCTTCGGCATGAAGTTCAGCCTGATCAGCGTGCTGTTCCTGGTGCCGATGCTGGTGACCAATTTCTATCTGGTGCGCGATTCCTATCGTGAGTTCCAGGGTACCCGCGTCGAGCTGCAAAGCCTCGACCTGCTGGGTAGCAGCCTGACCCTGCGCCGGGATCTGGAGACCCTCAACAATCTGGTGCAGATCAACGTCACCCTTGGCCAGTCCGGCAAGGCCGGTAACGTCGAAGCGCAGATCACCACGCTGGAACAAGCGGTGCTGGCGCGCCTGCAAGGGCTGACGGCAATGACCGACGATCCCGAGCAGATCAAGGTGTTCGACGGCAAACGCGATGAAATGATTGCCGCGTTCAAGGCTCAGCAAGCGGAAAACTCACTGCAAAGCAAAAGTGCGCTGATCGGCAAACTGCTGGCGAGTGCGCAGATTTTCAGTCAGATCATCACCAGTCAGGCTGGTCTGAGCCGCGATAACCAAAGCGATATCCGCCAGCTCAGCGAACTGGTCACCCTGATTACGCCGACAGTGACGCAAACCCTTGGCGAAGGCCGGGCCATGGGCTCGTATTCGTTGGGTCAGGGCTTTCTCAACAGTTCTTCGAGCACCCGGTTTGATGAATTGCTGGTGCAGATCGAGAAGCTCCAGGCCGAGTACGGCCTGAAGTTGCAGGACGCCCTCGGCTCCAGCAAAGCCGCCAGCGCCGCGCTCAGTGGGCAGGCCGATACCAGCAAGGCGACGTTGAAGCAGGCCAGCGAACTGTTCGAAGAACAGGTGGTGATGGCTGACACCCTCGATGCACCCTGGCAGACCTTTTATGATCAGGTCACGGCGTTGATGGACAACACCTACCAGCTCAACGAAGCCACGTTGAACTACCTCGACACCCAATTGCAGCAGCGTCTGACGCAGAACCGCACGCACATGGTCTTGCAGGCTGTCGCGCTATCGCTGGTGTTTGTGCTGATTTTCTACCTTTACGGCGGCTTCTACGCCTCGACCCGCACCACGCTCAAACGTCTCGGCGCGATGATGGACAAGGTCGCAGCGGGCGACATGACGGTCAATTTCAAAGCCAACAGCCGCGATGAACTGGGTGAGCTGGGCGAAGTGTTCAATGGCACGGTGAGGAAGATTCACGACTTGATCGAGCGCGTCGGCCAGACCGTTGCTGAGGTCGAGCGCCAGGCCGGGCAGGTTGAAAACGTCTCGGCGCAAAGCAATCTCGCAGTGGCCGGGCAGCGCACGCAGATCGAGCAGGTGGCGACGGCGATGAACCAGATGTCGGCCACGTCCATGGAAGTGGCACGCAGTGCCGCTGCGGCGGTGAGCAGTGCGCACAGCGTCAACGACGAGACCCTCAGCGGTCGCGGCCTGGTCGAGTCACAGCAGGGCAGCATTGCCGCGCTGGCCAGCGAGATTGATCAGTCGGTGCTGGTGATCAACCAGCTGGCCAGCGACAGCCAGTCGATCAGTCGCGTGCTGGAGGTGATCAAGAGCATCGCCGAACAGACCAATCTGCTGGCGCTTAACGCCGCGATCGAAGCGGCGCGCGCAGGCGAGCAGGGCCGTGGTTTTGCCGTGGTCGCCGATGAAGTGCGCACCCTGGCCAAACGCACCCAGCAATCGACCGAAGAAATCGAACAGATGATCGCCAAGCTGCACGGCGGTGTCGGGGCGGCGGTCAAGGCCATGGGGGTCAGCCATCAAATGGCCAACGGCACCGTGGGGCAGTCGGAAAAGGTCCAGCAGGCGCTGGAAAACATCCTCGGTGCGGTGGGCATGATCGTCGATCAGAACCAGCAGATTGCCGCCGCGGTAGAGCAACAGACTGCGGTGGCCCATGACATCGACCAGAACATCGTCGAGATCAACCGTGCCGGCGAGCGCACGGCGCAAGGCGCCCACCAGACCGAAGATGCCAGCCGTGCGCTCTCGGCCCAGGTGGTGGAGCTGAAACAGCTGATCAGCGCCTTTCGTGTGTAGGTAGAACGCTAATCCCTTGTAGGAGTGAGCCTGCTCGCGATGTCGGTGTGCCAAAGAATCAATACTTTGCTGACACACCGCCATCGCGAGCAGGCTCACTTCTCCACAGGGGCAGCGTCTTGTCTGAATTTTTTGTAGTCCTTTTTTACTGATGGTCGTAAGCCAATTCCTGTTTGCCTCCAGTTGCTGGCTTTTTGTCATTCATCAGCCACTATCCTTGCTCAGTTGATCGCCAACCGGAGGCCCCGCTCATGTCCGTCGCAACCCTGGGAATCCAGGGCCGTTGTGCCCATTGCCATACCACGCTTGTGCTCAAGCCCTGGCAACTGAACGCGATCGCAATCAATGAAGCCTTCACCTGCGAGCATTGCCAGAAAACCCTCGAGCTGCGCTGCCCGCAACAGATGAAGCGCTTCAAGTCCCTCGATTCGCTGGCGCTGTTGCGCTTCAGCGCCTCGCTCACGGTGTGCACCGCGTTGCTGGTGGCGTTGGTGATGGAGTGGATTGGCCTGCTCAGTGTCAGCGAGCAACTGAATGCTTCGCTGATTACGATTTTTGTGTACTTCGTGTTCGTGCGTCATGCGCGTCAGCGACAGGATCTGACGCTGATTCTCGACGCGGCCAAGGCCCACGCCGACTGATTACCAGCCGAACACTTCGCAGCTGTTGGCGGTGCTGACGCTGGCCAGTTGTTGCGGGCTGATGTTCATCAGTTCGGCGAGCGCCGCGCAGATCGCCGGCAGATGCGCCGGGCTGTTGCGCTGGCCGGGGAACATGACGGGCGCCATGTCCGGTGAATCGGTTTCCAGCACGATCGACTCCAGCGGCAGCTCGGCCAGCACTCGATGCATGCGCAGCGCCTGCGGCCAGGTGGGGGCGCCACCCAGACCCAGTTTGAAACCGAGTTTGATGTACTCGCGCGCCTCTTCACGGCTGCCGGCGAAGGCGTGGATGATCCCGGCGCGTTTGAGCTTGAAGCGTTTGAGTGTGGCAATCGTCGCGGCATGACTGCGGCGCACATGGATCAGCGCCGGCAACGCGAAATCCACCGCCAGTTGCAACTGCGCCTCGAACAACGCCTGTTGCCGCTCGCGGTCGAGGGTTTCGATGAAGTAATCCAGACCGATCTCGCCCACTGCGCACAACTGGCGGTGGCTGCGCCACCGCGCCAGCCAGTCGCCCAGCGTCTGTAAATCCTCGGGGCGATGCTGATCGAGGTACACCGGGTGCAGACCGAACGCCGCGTATAAATCAGGATCGCTCTGCACCAGATCCCACACCCGTTGCCAATTACCCTCATAGACCCCCAGCACCACCATGCGCCGCACGCCGAGGGCGCGGCTTTGCGCCAACAACGCCGGGCGATCGGCGTCGAAGTCGGGGAAGTCGAGGTGGGTGTGGCTGTCGATCAGCTCCACGGCTCAGTCCCGCAAAATGCGCTGCTTGAAGGTTCGGGGAATGGCCTGCACACCGGGCTCGTATTCGGCTTGCTCGACGGCGGCCAGTGCCAGTTCCAGCGCCTTGTCGGCGATCAACTGGTGCTGCTGGGCCATGGCGTTGACCGGCAGTGGCAGGAAGTCCAGCAACTGCGTATCGCCGAAGGTGCCGAGGCGCAGCGGACGTGATTTCAGCGGGAAGTCATGCAGCGCGTCGAACACACCTTGCAACAGCACGTAGGAAGTGGTCACCAGCGCATCCGGCAAATGCCCCAGACGTTGCAGGAGTTCTTCCATCAGTTGTTTGCCGCATTCACGGCTGAAGGATTCGGCATGCTCGACCAGCACTTCACCTTTGAAATCGACCAGGGCCTGTTTGAACCCGGCGGCACGTTCCTGGCTGATGCTCAGCTCGGGGCGGGCGCCGAGCAGGACGATCTGCTTCGGTTGCGGATCGAGCAGGCTCTGGGTCAGGTGCAGGCTGGCTTCGCGGTCGTCGCTGATCACCGAGCAGAAATGCTCCGGTTCCATGACCCGGTCGATGGCGATGATCGGCAGGCCCTTGGCCTGCAACTGGCGGTAGCTGTCGTCACCGGCCGGCAGGCAACTGGCGACGATCAACGCATCGCAACGGCGGGCGCGGAACAGTTGCAACAACTGGCGCTCGCTGTCCGGCGCATCGTCGGAGCTGGCGATCAGCAACTGATAGCCGCGGGCCCGCGCACCTTGTTCCAGCAGTTTGGCAATCCGCGCGTAACTGGGGTTTTCCAGATCCGGTAGAATAAACCCCAACGTGCGCGTATGCCGGCTGCGCAGCCCGGCCGCTTGTGGGTTTGGTGTAAAGCCATGCAGGTCAACCACCGCCCGCACCCGCTCGACAGTCGCGTGACTGATGCGTTGCTGTTCGGCCTTGCCGTTGATGACGTAGCTGGCGGTGGTCACGGACACTCCGGCCAACCGCGCGATATCACTGAGTTTCAACCCGGGATTTCCTTGTTTTTTCGAGCGTGCGCCGAGATTTTCGCCAATCCTACCCGATTAGGGCAGGCGACTATTGTCGCAGCGCATCCGACAAGTTGGACTTCAAGGATGAGACATTATCGAGTAACGTGCCGATCAATCTAGATTAAACGTTTCAGCAGGCGTATTTTCTACGTTTTAGACGCCTTTGGCCGGTTCTGCCGTGAAACCGCCAAAACTGCCCCTGAAAGGGAAGCTGACAAGCGCCTAAGCTGCAACCATTCAAAACAATACCTGGCGTCATCAGGCGCCAAAAAGGAGATCGCATGCTCGAGCTCACTATAGAGCAGATATCCATGGGCCAATCGGCTGTGGATAAACCCGCCGCCCTGCAATTGCTCGCCAATCACCTGGTTGCCGATGGTCTGGTCGCCGACGGCTACCTCGCCGGGCTGCAGGCACGGGAAGCCCAGGGCTCGACCTTTCTCGGTCAAGGTATTGCCATCCCCCACGGCACCCCGCAAACCCGTGATCAGGTTTTCGCCACCGGCGTGCGCCTGATGCAGTTTCCCGAGGGTGTGGATTGGGGCGATGGGCAAATCGTTTATCTGGCGATCGGCATCGCCGCCAAATCCGACGAACACCTGCGCCTGCTGCAACTGCTGACCCGTGCGCTCGGCGAGACCGACCTGGGCCAGGCGCTGCGGCGCGCCAGCTCGCCCGAAGCGCTGCTGAAACTGCTGCAAGGCGCGCCGCAGGAACTGGCGCTCGATGCACAGATGATCGGCCTCGGTGTGTCGGCAGACGATTTCGAAGAACTGGTCTGGCGTGGCGCACGTCTGTTGCGTCAGGCCGATTGCGTGAGCAATGGCTTCGCCGGCGTATTGCAGCAAGTCGAAGCGCTGCCGCTGGGCGATGGCTTGTGGTGGCTGCACAGCGAGCAAACCGTGAAGCGTCCTGGCTTGGCGTTCGTCACTCCGGACAAACCGATGCGTTACCTCGGTCAGCCACTCAGCGGGCTGTTCTGCCTGGCCAGTCTCGGTGAAGCCCATCAGGCCTTGCTCGAGCGTCTGTGCGCGTTGTTGATTGAAGGTCGCGGCCATGAACTGGGCCGCGCCACCAGCAGCCGCAAGGTCCTCGAAGTGCTCGGCGGCGAACTGCCGGCCGACTGGCCGAGCGCCCGTATCGCGCTGGCCAACGCCCACGGTTTGCATGCGCGCCCGGCGAAGATCCTCGCGCAACTGGCGAAGAGTTTCGATGGCGAGATTCGCGTGCGCATCGTCGACAGCCAGGACAGTGCCGTGTCGGTGAAGAGCCTGAGCAAGTTGCTCAGCCTCGGCGCCCGGCGCGGTCAGGTGCTGGAGTTGATCGCCGAGCCGAGCATCGCCGCCGATGCCTTGCCGGCCCTCTTGGCCGCGATCGAAGAAGGTCTGGGTGAAGAAGTCGAACCGTTGCCAGCGGTGAGCCAGCAACGCGAAGTCATTGCCGATATCGCTGAAGTGCTGATCGCCCCGGCGTCCGGCGCTCAATTGCAAGCGATCCCGGCGGCACCGGGCATCGCCATCGGCCCGGCGCACATTCAGGTGCAGCAAGCCATTGATTACCCGTTGCGCGGTGAGTCCGCCGCCGTCGAGCGCGAGCGTCTCAAGCAAGCCCTGAGTGACGTAAGAACTGACATCCAGGGCCTGATCGAACGCAGCAAGGCCAAGGCCATTCGCGAGATTTTCATCACTCATCAGGAGATGCTCGACGACCCGGAACTGACCGACGAAGTTGACACTCGCCTCAAGCAAGGCGAAAGCGCCGAAGCGGCGTGGATGGCGGTGATCGAAGCGGCGGCCAGACAACAGGAATCGCTGCAGGATGCCCTGCTCGCCGAGCGGGCGGCGGATCTGCGCGACATCGGTCGCCGGG
>NZ_QAIU01000499.1:0-449 GCF_003061205.1 Pseudomonas sp. HMWF006 | reverse complement strand
CTGGTGATGGACGAAGTCGGCCCGTCGGATGTGGCGCGACTCGATCCGGCGCGTGTGGCGGGGATTCTCACCGCTCGCGGCGGTGCCACCGCGCACAGCGCCATCGTCGCCCGTGCCTTGGGCATTCCGGCACTGGTGGGTGCCGGCGCTGCGGTGTTGTTGCTCAAAGCGGGCACGCCGTTGCTGCTCGACGGCCAGCGCGGTCGCCTGCACGTCGACGCCGATGCCGCGACCCTGCTACGCGCTGCCGAAGAACGCGACACCCGCGAGCAACGCCTGAAGATCGCGGCCGAACAACGTCATCAACCGGCGCACACCATCGACGGTCACCCCGTGGAAGTGTTCGCCAATATCGGCGAAAGCGCCGGGGTCACCGCAGCGGTGGAGCAGGGCGCCGAAGGCATCGGCCTGCTGCGCACCGAACTGATTTTCATGGCCCACCCGCAGGC
>NZ_QAIU01000047.1:0-1450 GCF_003061205.1 Pseudomonas sp. HMWF006 | reverse complement strand
GTACAGGGAAATGGTCATGGCAGTCTCGTGTGATGGCTGGGTGGAACGTGGAGGCGATTATAGCCATGCTTGATGACCGCACGGCTTGCCTTTTGTTTGGCAAGGATTAGGCTAGGCGCCTTCGACTGCAGAGGGAACGCGCGATGACCACAGAACTTGAAGCAACCTTCGACGAGCCACGGCTCAACGCCACGGAAATCCGCATTCTCGGTGCGCTGATCGAGAAACAGGCGACCAGCCCGGAAACCTATCCGCTGACGCTCAATGCACTGGTACTCGCGTGCAACCAGAAAACCAGCCGGGAACCGGTGATGAACCTGACCCAGGGCCAGGTCGGCCAGAGCCTGCGTGCCCATGAGGGCCGTGGTTTCGCCAAGCTGGTGATGGGCAGTCGTGCCGACCGTTGGGAGCACAAGGTCGACAAGGCGCTGGAACTGGTGCCAGCCCAGGTGGTGCTCAGCGGACTGATGTTTCTGCGTGGCCCGCAAACCGTCAATGAGCTGCTGACACGCAGCGGCCGCATGCATGACTTTGAAGATGCCGAGCAAGTGGTGCACCAGCTCGAGCGCCTGATCGCACGCGGACTGGCGGTGCTGATCCCGCGTCAGGCCGGGCAGCGCGAAGACCGTTACACCCATGCGCTGGGCGATCCGGCAGACATCGAGGCGATCATGGCCGCGCGGCAGAATCCGCAGGAACGTGCGGGCACAGGCGTTTCCGTAGAACGCATCGAAGAGCTGGAAGCGCGAATTGCTGCGCTGGAAGAACGCCTGGCACGCCTCGAATAAACACAGCAGTTTTACGGTGGGAGCGAGCCCGCTCCCACCGCCTGCTGGCGATCAGGCCTGCCCGTTCAGCGAAACAATCAGCTCCGTGCGAAATTCACTGCCGCCGCAAACTGCTCCTCCGTCGGCCGCACCCCGGTGTACAGCACAAACTGCTCCAGCGCCTGGATCGCAATCACTTCCAGCCCGGTAATCACCCGCTTGCCTTCAGCGCGAGCACGCACGATCAGCGGCGTTTCTGACGGGATCGCCACCACATCGAAGACCGTGTCCGCCGCGTTGATCACTTCAGGTTCGAACGCCAGTTGCCCCGCCTCCGGCCCGCCATCCATCCCCACCGGTGTGACATTGATCAGCATCTGCGGGCGTTCATCGCCCAGTTCGGCTTGCCAGCGATAGCCCAGCGATTCGGCCAGTCCCCGCCCGGCGCGCTCGTTACGGGCGACGATCAAGCCGTTTTTATAGCCACCGTCGCGCAAGGCACTGGCCACCGCTTTGCCCATGCCGCCACTGCCGCGCAAGGCAAAAGTCGAATCCTTGGGCACGGCGTGGGTTTCCAACAGTTGCGCAACCGCAATGTAATCGGTGTTGTAGGCCTTGAGATGGCCTTGGGTGTTGACGATGGTGTTGATCGACTGGATCGCCGCCGCCGACGCGTCCAGCTC
>NZ_QAIU01000498.1:25382-27648 GCF_003061205.1 Pseudomonas sp. HMWF006 | reverse complement strand
GGATCGTATCCTCGACGCACTGCTGCCGCCGGCGCGCATGGGCTTTAGCAATGAAGAAGCGCCGAGCAGCGATTCCAACACCCGTCAGCTGTTCCGCAAGCGCCTGCGCGAAGGTCAGCTGGATGACAAGGAAATCGAGATCGAAGTGGCCGAGGTGTCTGGCATCGAAATCGCCACGCCGCCTGGCATGGAGGAGATGACCAACCAGCTGCAATCGCTGTTCGCCAATATGGGCAAGGGCAAGAAGAAGGCGCGCAAGCTCAAGGTCAAAGAAGCACTGAAGCTGGTGCGCGACGAAGAAGCCGGGCGTCTGGTCAACGAAGAAGAGCTGAAAGCCAAGGCGCTGGAAGCCGTTGAACAACACGGCATCGTGTTCATCGACGAGATCGACAAGGTCGCCAAGCGTGGCAATGTCGGCGGTGCCGATGTGTCCCGTGAGGGCGTACAGCGCGACCTGCTGCCGCTGATCGAAGGCTGCACCGTCAACACCAAGCTGGGCATGGTCAAGACTGACCACATCCTGTTCATTGCGTCCGGCGCGTTCCACCTGAGCAAGCCGAGCGACCTGGTGCCTGAACTTCAGGGTCGTCTGCCGATCCGCGTCGAACTCAAGGCCCTGAGCCCGGAAGACTTCGAACGCATCCTCAGCGAACCGCATGCATCGCTCACCGAGCAATACTGCGCGCTGTTGAAAACCGAAGGCCTGAACATCCAGTTCCAGCCGGAAGGCATCAAGCGTCTGGCGGAGATCGCCTGGCAGGTCAACGAGAAGACCGAGAACATCGGTGCCCGTCGCCTGCACACCCTGCTTGAGCGTCTGCTCGAAGAGGTGTCGTTCAGTGCCGGCGACCTCGCCAGCACCCACGATGAAAAGCCGATTCTGATCGACGCCGAGTACGTCAACAGCCACCTCGGCGAATTGGCGCAGAACGAAGACCTGTCCCGCTACATTCTGTAGAGCGGCAAGCTCCGAGCTGCAAGCGACAAGCTGCGGGCTGAGTTAAGCTTGCAGCTTGTTGCTTGCAGCTCAGGGCTGTTTTTATGATTCCTACCGACATCAAACTGCACAAAGCCTCGAAAACCCTGACGCTCACTTACGCGTCCGGCGAGGAGTACACCCTGCCCGCCGAATTCCTGCGCGTGCATTCCCCCTCCGCCGAGGTCCAGGGCCACGGCAAACCGATCCTGCAATTCGGCAAGATCAACGTCGGTCTGAGCAAGCTGGAACCGGCCGGTCACTACGCACTGAAACTGACCTTCGACGACGGCCACGACAGCGGCTTGTTCACTTGGGATTATCTCTACGAACTGGGGCGACGTTATGACGCACTCTGGGCCGACTATCTCGCTGAACTCAAAGCCGCCGGAAAAACCCGCGATCCGGACGAGTCGATCGTCAAGCTGATGCTCTAGTCCGAGACTCTTGCTCTTTAGAGGGCATTTTCTAAATTCATCTGTTTGAATGCTCCGCTGTGTGGCCGAGGATCGGCCCGCTTGCGAAAAAAATTAAACTCGGGTAACCAATGGAGCTGGCAAGTTCCCTGCAGTGCTCTACGACTGTAAAGCAGCTATGCAGAATTAACGGTCACCCGAGCAGTAGTACCTGGCATTGGCTGTGGAACTGCACAGTGCAAAACCGGGTACTCGTCTCAGGACAATGGAGCGTCGTAGATGAGTAACAAGAATAACGATGACCTGAAGTACCAAGCCTCGGAAAACACCCTGGGGCTTAATCCCGTCGTTGGGCTACGCGGAAAGGATCTGCTGGCCTCTGCTCGTATGGTGCTGAGACAGGCCATAAAACAACCGATCCATAGCGTCAGGCACGTCACCCATTTCGGCCTCGAACTGAAGAACGTGTTGTTTGGCAAATCCGAACTGCAACCGGCTGGCGATGACCGTCGCTTCGCCGATCCGGCGTGGAGCCAGAACCCGCTCTACAAACGTTATCTGCAAACTTACCTGGCGTGGCGCAAGGAACTCCACGCCTGGATTGATGACAGCAACCTCTCACCCAAAGACATCGCGCGCGGCCACTTCGTCATCAATCTGATGACCGAAGCGATGGCCCCGACCAACACCGCCGCCAACCCGGCCGCGGTAAAACGCTTCTTCGAGACAGGCGGCAAAAGCCTGCTCGACGGTCTCTCGCATCTGGCCAAGGATCTGGTGCACAACGGCGGAATGCCGAGCCAGGTCAACATGGGCGCGTTCGAAGTCGGCAAGAGCCTCGGCGTGACCGAAGGCGCCGTGGTGTTTCGCAACG
>NZ_QAIU01000498.1:20395-25369 GCF_003061205.1 Pseudomonas sp. HMWF006 | reverse complement strand
TGCTGGAACTGATCCAGTACAAGCCGATCACCGAGCAGGTCCACGAGCGTCCACTGCTGGTGGTACCGCCACAGATCAACAAGTTCTACGTATTCGATTTGAGCCCGGACAAGAGCCTGGCGCGTTTCTGCCTGCGCAATAACGTGCAGACGTTCATCGTCAGCTGGCGCAACCCGACCAAAGCCCAGCGCGAGTGGGGCCTGTCGACCTACATTGATGCGCTCAAGGAAGCGGTCGACGTGGTCACCGCGATCACCGGCAGCAAAGACGTGAACATGCTCGGCGCCTGCTCCGGTGGCATCACCTGCACCGCCCTGCTCGGCCACTACGCCGCCCTCGGCGAGAACAAGGTCAACGCCCTGACCCTGCTGGTCAGCGTGCTCGACACCACTCTGGACAGCGACGTGGCCCTGTTCGTCGACGAGCAGACCCTGGAGACCGCCAAGCGTCACTCGTACCAGGCCGGTGTGCTCGAAGGCAAAGACATGGCCAAGGTTTTCGCGTGGATGCGCCCCAACGACCTGATCTGGAACTACTGGGTCAACAACTACCTGCTCGGCAACGAGCCGCCGGTGTTCGACATCCTGTTCTGGAACAACGACACCACAAGGTTGCCGGCAGCGTTCCACGGCGACCTGATCGAGATGTTCAAAAACAACCCACTGATCCGCCCCAATGCACTGGAAGTGTGCGGTACGCCGATCGACCTCAAGCAGGTCACGGCCGACATCTTCTCGCTGGCCGGTACCAACGACCACATCACCCCATGGAAGTCCTGCTACAAGTCGGCGCAGCTGTTTGGTGGCAAGGTCGAGTTCGTGTTGTCGAGCAGCGGGCATATCCAGAGCATTCTGAATCCGCCGGGCAACCCGAAATCGCGCTACATGACCAGCGAAGGCATGGCCGCCAGTGCCGATGAATGGCAAGAGAACTCGACCAAGCACACCGACTCCTGGTGGCTGTACTGGCAGGCGTGGCAGGCCGAGCGCTCGGGCAACCTGAAAAAGGCACCGACCAAACTGGGCAACAAAGCGTACGCGCCAGGTGAAGCATCGCCGGGCACTTACGTACATGAAAGATAGCGGCAAGCCACAAGCTACAAGCCGCAAGCTGAGCAGGTTCTGCTTGAAGCTTGCGGCTTGTAGCTGCTCCACTCTAACCCGAAGGGCCTGAAGCATGCCGCATCCGTTCATATTCCGTACCGTCGATCTGGATGGCCAGACCCTCCGCACTGCGGTACGCCCCGGCAAGCCTCACTTGACGCCCTTGCTGATTTTCAACGGCATCGGCGCCAACCTGGAGCTGGTGTTTCCGTTCGTCGCGGCGCTGGACCCGGATCTGGAAGTGATCGCCTTCGACGTGCCCGGTGTCGGCGGCTCGTCGACGCCGAACCGGCCGTATCGCTTTCCCGGGCTGGCCAAGCTGACGGCGCGGATGCTCGACTACCTCGACTACGGTCAGGTCAACGTGATCGGCGTGTCCTGGGGCGGTGCGCTGGCCCAGCAGTTTGCCCACGACTACCCCGAGCGCTGCAAGAAACTGGTGCTGGCGGCGACCGCCGCCGGCGCGTTCATGGTGCCGGGCAAACCCAAGGTGCTGTGGATGATGGCCAGTCCACGGCGCTATATCCAACCCTCGCACGTGATCCGGATCGCGCCGCTGATCTATGGCGGCTCGTTCCGTCGCGACCCGACCCTGGCTGCCAGCCATGCCGCCAAGGTGCGTTCGGCGGGCAAGCTCGGATACTACTGGCAACTGTTCGCCGGGCTGGGCTGGACCAGCATTCACTGGCTGCACAAGATCCACCAGCCGACGCTGGTGCTGGCCGGCGATGACGATCCACTGATCCCGCTGATCAACATGCGCATGCTCGCCTGGCGCATTCCCAACGCCCAACTGCACATCATCGACGACGGTCATCTGTTCCTGATTACCCGTGCCGAAGCGGTGGCGCCGATCATCATGAAATTTCTCCAGGAGGAACGTCAGCGTGCAGTGATGCACCCGCACCCGACACCGCTGGGCGGCTAGCCGCTGCGGCAGGCTTTATGCAAGCGTCAGGAAGTGCGCGGCAGGACGCCGCGCAGGCAGCAACCCGCAACAGCGACTATGGTGTTCTGGTTCGGTGAGTTTGTTTTTGGCCTGAAGACGAAGGAGTGTTGAGTCATGCGCGACAAACCAGCGACGGGCGTAGTGCCCAGCCCCGCCGTGTTCATCAACGCACAAAGTGCGATCACCGGCCTGCGCGGTCGGGATTTGCTCTCGACCCTGCGCAACGTTGCCGCCCATGGCCTGCGCAACCCGATCCACAGTGCGAAGCATGCCTTGAAGCTCGGCGGCCAACTGGGCCGTGTGCTGCTCGGCGAAACCCTGTACCCGACCAATCCGCAGGACAGCCGTTTCGCCGATCCGGCGTGGAGCCTCAATCCTTTTTACCGGCGCAGCCTGCAGGCCTACCTGGCCTGGCAAAAACAGGTCAAAAGCTGGATAGATGAAAGCAACATGAGCGACGACGATCGTGCCCGCGCGCACTTCGCCTTCACCCTGCTCAACGACGCCGTGGCGCCCTCCAACACCTTGCTCAACCCGCTGGCGGTCAAGGAGCTGTTCAACTCCGGCGGACACAGTCTGGTCCGTGGCCTCAGTCATCTGTTCGACGACCTGTTGCACAACGATGGCCTGCCACGGCAGGTGACCAAGCAGGCTTTCGAGGTCGGCAAGACCGTCGCCACCACCACCGGCTCGGTGGTATTTCGCAACGAGATGCTGGAGCTGATCCAGTACAAACCGATGAGCGAAAAGCAGTACGCCAAGCCGCTGCTGGTGGTGCCGCCGCAAATCAACAAGTACTACATTTTTGACCTGAGCCCGCACAACAGCTTCGTCCAGTACGCCCTGAAGAACGGCTTGCAGACCTTCATGATCAGCTGGCGCAACCCCGATGTCCGCCATCGCGAATGGGGCCTGTCGACCTACGTCGAAGCGGTAGAAGAAGCGATGAACATCTGCCGGGCGATCACCGGCGCGCGCGAAGTCAACCTGATGGGCGCCTGCGCCGGCGGCCTGACCATCGCGGCGCTGCAAGGCCACTTGCAGGCCAAGCGGCAACTGCGGCGGGTTTCCAGCGCGACCTATCTGGTCAGCCTGCTGGACAGCCAGATCGAGACCCCGGCCACCCTGTTCGCCGACGAGCAGACCCTGGAAGCCGCCAAGCGCCGCTCCTATCAGAAGGGTGTGCTCGATGGTCGTGACATGGCCAAGGTCTTCGCCTGGATGCGCCCCAACGATTTGATCTGGAGCTACTTCGTCAACAATTACCTGCTGGGCAAGGAGCCACCGGCCTTCGACATCCTCTACTGGAACAACGACAACACACGCCTGCCGGCGGCATTTCATGGCGACCTGCTGGACTTCTTCAAGCACAACCCGTTGACCCATCCGGGCGGGCTCGAGGTGTGCGGCACGCCGATCGACCTGCAGAAAGTCACCGTCGACAGCTTCAGCGTCGCCGGCATGAACGACCACATCACCCCGTGGGATGCGGTGTATCGCTCGACCCTGCTGCTCGGTGGCGATCGACGCTTCGTGCTGTCCAACAGCGGCCATGTGCAAAGCATCCTCAACCCGCCGAGCAATCCGAAGGCCGCCTACGTCGAGAACGGCAAGATGAGCAGCGACCCGCGCGCCTGGTACTACGACGGCAAACAGGTCGAGGGCAGCTGGTGGCCGCAATGGCTGACATGGATTCAGGAACGCTCCGGGGCGCAGCACGAAACCCAGATGGCCCTCGGCAACCCGAACTATCCACCGATGGAGGCGGCACCCGGTACTTACGTGCGTGTGCGCTGACGCTTAACCGAATTTTTCTAAGAAGACTGGATGAAAACCCGCGACCGGATTCTCGAATGTGCTTTGCAGTTGTTCAATGAGAAAGGCGAGCCGAACGTCTCCACCATGGAGGTGGCCAACGAAATGGGGATCAGCCCCGGCAACCTCTATTACCACTTCCACGGCAAGGAGCCGTTGATTCTCGGCCTGTTCGAACGCTTCCAGAATGAGCTGGCGCCGCTGCTCGATCCGCCGGCCGATGTGGAGCTGGCACCGGAAGACTACTGGCTGTTTCTGCACTTGATCGTCGAGCGCCTGGCACAGTACCGCTTCCTCTTCCAGGACCTGTCGAACCTCGCCGGGCGCTTGCCGAAGCTGGCCAAGGGCATTCGTCATCTGCTCAATGCGCTGAAGCGCACACTCGCTTCGTTGCTTGCACGATTGAAGGCATCGGGGCAACTGGTCAGTGATACGCAGGCGTTGGGGCAACTGGTGGAGCAGATCACTATGACGCTGCTGTTTTCGCTGGATTATCAGCGGATTCTGGATCGCGAGGGCGAGGTTCGTCTGGTGGTTTACCAGATCATGATGCTGGTGGCGCCGCATCTGCTGCCGCCGGTTAAGGTCGCCACGGAGCGGATGGCCCTGCAATACCTTGAAGATCACGACTGAATCAAAAGCCCCTCACCCTAGCCCTCCCGAAACGTCGGACCGCCCGGAGGGAGAGGGGGACTGATTGGGGGATGCTGTAGAAGTACGCCGACCTGACAGTGCGTTACCGAATCCATAATCGGTAAGGTCTTTCAGGTCGGTGTATAGCGTGAGACACCTCGTTCGGTCCCCTCTCCCTCTGGGAGAGGGCTAGGGTGAGGGGCTGTTGGAATTCAGATACAAAAACGCCCGACCTTCACAGGCCGGGCGTTTTATTTTGCCCTGAAGAATCAGGACTGACTGGTTGGCGTCGACGGGGTCGATACAGCAGTCGGGGTGGCCGCCGGAGTCGGCGCTGCGGCGGAGTTCGACGCACTCACCGGAGCTGCCGGGGTGGCCGGTTTGGCTGCAGCAGGTGCGGCCGGTTTCGGCGCAGCGGCTTTCGGCGCAGCCGGTTTTTTCACTGCCGGTTTCTTCGCCGCAGCAGGTTTCGCT
>NZ_QAIU01000498.1:14130-20385 GCF_003061205.1 Pseudomonas sp. HMWF006 | reverse complement strand
GGCTTGGCTGCGGCTTTGGCTGCTGGCTTGGCGGCGGCGGTTTTCGCCGCGGCTTTGGCTGCAGGCTTGGCCGCTGCTTTGGCCAGAGGCTTGGCGGCAGTTTTCGCAGCCGGTTTAGCCGCTGCGGTTTTCGCTGCCGGTTTGGCTGCAGCGGTTTTCGCCGCTACCGGTTGGGTTTTCAGACCGGTGAGTTTCTCGATCTGCTTGGTCAGGGTTTCAACCTTGCTGTGCAGCGCTTTCACTTCATTGCGGCTTGGCACACCCAGGCGCGAAATCGCGCTGTTCAGGCGCTTGTCGAAAGCCCCTTCCAGCTCGTCCCACTTGCCCAGTGCGCGATCTTTCACGCCGCTGATGCGCGACTTGGCCGAAGAAGCGGAGTCCTTGGCGGCATCGACTTTTTTGCCGACTGCTGTCTTGGTGAGCTTCTCGGCTTTCTCGCCGTCTTTGACCAGTGACTCGAAGAGTTTGCTGCCGTCAGTGTCGATCTTCGAGTACACGCCTAAACCAGCCAGCCAGATTTTGCGGGAGTAGTCTTCGACTTTCCCAATCCACGAGCTGCCTTCTTTATCGGTGTTCTTTTTACCAGCCATCCCGTTCTCCTTAAGATTTACGCGCGACGCGTTCGAGCAATGCCGTCAGCTCATCGAGCTTAGCAGAGAGTGTCTCAACGTCATGTTTAGACGGAATGCCGATACGATTCAAGGCACTTGCAACACGGGAGTCGAACGCCTTCTCGACCTTGTCGAGCTGGACTTCGACACGACCCTTGAACGAGCTGACTTCGTCCTTGACGTCATCAATCTCGGCGTTGGCTGCTTCGAGTTTTTCGGTGACGGCTTTTTTGCCTTTCTTTTCAACAGTTTGACCAGCCTTGATCAACTCCTGAAAGTAGTCGCTGCCTTCTTGGCCGACCTTGGTGTAGGCACCCAGGCCTGCCAGCCAGATCTTGCGGGCATAGGATTTGACGTCGCTCAGAGCAGAAGTCGAAGCGTCGATTTTTTTCTTCAAAATGACTTTGGCCATGGTGCACCTCACGCGCAGAAGGTTTGAGGAACTGCCCGCAAAGGTGTCGGGCTCAGGCACAAAGTAGGGAGAAAAATTAGAAACGGCACCCTAACAACTGACATAAACAGCAGGAGCACCACAGAACAAATGCAGGAGTGAGCCTGCTCGCGATTGAGGTCTGTCAGTCAACATTGCGGTGACTGACAGACCCCAATCGCGAGCAGGCTCACGCCTACAGGGGATCGTATTTCAGACCAGGGCCTTGTCGAGGGCCTTCTCGATCTCGGCTTTGATCATGCCGCTCATGGCCGACATCATGATGCCCAGTTCCACATCGACCTTGATCGAATCGTCGGCCACATGCACCGCGCCTTTCACGCCCGAGCGCTTGAGGTTCAGGGTGTCGCCCGACCACTGCGGCTCCAGGCCATATTGATCGGAGAGTTTCTGCGCCAGCTTGTCGGCCTTCTCGCGGGCGGCTTCCTTGCCCAGGTTGTGGGCACGCTCAACACTGATTTTGGCCATTGAATGACTCCTGCTTGATGAATAGGTCTCGGTAAATCTTGACCGCGTCTGCGGCAAATCGTCCCGAAGGTTGCCCATCTTACCTTTAGCCATTCCAAGACAAAGCATGGCTTGGGGATTAGAATGTCGCGCATTCTCTTTTGGTGACAGCGATATGACTGATCAGCGCAAAGGCAGCGATGCCGAACCCACCACACACTTCGGCTTCAAAAACGTTCCGGAAAGCCAGAAAGCGGAAAAAGTCGCTGAGGTCTTCCACTCGGTAGCGGCGAAATACGACCTGATGAACGACCTTCTGTCGGGCGGCATGCACCGTCTGTGGAAGCGTTTTGCGATCGAATTGTCGGGCGTGCGCAGCGGCAACCGCGTGCTGGACATCGCTGGCGGCACGGGCGACCTGACCAAAAAGTTCTCCCATCTCGTTGGCCCGACCGGCCAGGTGGTGCTGGCCGACATCAACGAATCCATGCTCAAGGTCGGCCGTGATCGTCTGCTGGATCTGGGGGTGTCGGGCAACGTCGAATTCGTTCAGGCGGATGCCGAAAAGCTGCCGTTCCCGGACAACCATTTCGACTGCGTGACCATCGCCTTCGGCCTGCGCAACGTGACGCATAAAGAAGACGCCCTGCGCTCGATGCTGCGCGTGCTCAAGCCCGGCGGTCGCCTGCTGGTGCTGGAGTTCTCCAAGCCGACCAACGCGCTGATGTCGAAAGCCTACGACGCCTACTCGTTCGCCTTCATGCCGCTGATGGGCAAGCTGATCACCAACGACTCGGAAAGCTATCGCTACCTGGCCGAATCGATCCGCATGCACCCGAATCAGGAAACCCTGAAGTCGATGATGGTCGACGCCGGTTTCGACCGCGTGACCTATCACAACATGACCGCAGGCATCGTCGCCCTGCACCGCGGCATCAAGCCCTGATGTTGCTCACCGGGCTGCTCGCCAGCGTTGAACTCGGTCTGAACCGGGTGCTGCGTCTCGACAGCACGGCGCTGCCGAGGCTGGCGCATCTGACCGGCAAGGTGATTGCCGTCGATTGCCGCAGCCCGGCGCTGCAACTGTTCATCCTGCCGAGCGATGAGGGCCTGATGCTGGCCGCGCACTGGGAAACCGCTGTCGACTGCACCTTGCGTGCGCCCGCGTCGAGCCTGGTGAAACTGGCCATGAGCAAGGACAAGACCGCGGTGCTGCACGCCCCGGAAGTCGAGATCGACGGTGACAGCGGCGTGCTGCTGGAGCTGGCCGGCGTGCTGCAGGATCTGGAGCTGGACTGGGAGTACGAACTCTCGCGCTGGCTGGGTCCGGTCGCCACGCAACTGGTGGGCGGTCATCTGCGCAGCCGCGCACGCTGGTATCAACAAGGATTTGCCAGCCTCAACCAGAACCTCGCCGAATACCTCGCCGAAGAATCGCGCACCCTCGTCGGGCAGCGCGAGGCCGAAGCGCGGTTCAGCGAACTGGACCGGATCAAACTTGATCTGGAACGTCTCGAGGCGCGTTTCGAGCGCCTTTCCCGATCCCTCGACCCAAGCGATAACGCATGAAGCTGCTTGCCGTCCGCCGTCTGTTGCGCATCCAGCGCGTCGTGATCCGCTACCGCCTCGATGACCTGCTGTTCGAGTTGCCGCTGCCCTGGTTTCTCCTGGCGCTGCGCTATGTGCTGCCGTGGCGCTGGTTCCCGCGCAAGCCGCTGGACCTGAGCCGTGGCGCGCGCCTGCGCCTGGCCCTGCAGGACCTGGGGCCGATCTTCATCAAGTTCGGGCAGATTCTCTCGACCCGCCGCGACCTGTTGCCGGAAGACATCGCCGATGAGCTGATGCTGCTGCAGGACCGCGTGCCGCCGTTCGATTCGCAGCTGTCGATCAAGCTGATCGAAGAGCAACTGGGCAAGAAGATCAGCGAAGTGTTCAGCCGTTTCGACGTCGAACCGCTGGCCTCGGCCTCGGTGGCGCAGGTGCATGCCGCACAGCTGAAAACCGGCGAAGAAGTGGTGGTCAAGGTGATCCGTCCGGGCCTGAAACCGGTGATCGCCCAGGATCTGGCGTGGTTGTTCATCCTCGCCCGCGCCGCCGAAAAAGTCTCCGCCGACGCCCGCCTGCTGCACCCGGTGGACGTGGTGCAGGACTACGAGAAAACCATCTACGACGAACTCGACCTGCTGCGCGAGGCGGCCAACGCCAGCCAGTTGAAACGTAACTTCGAAGGCTCGCCGCTGCTCTACGTGCCACAGGTCTACTGGGACTGGTGCCGGCCGAAAGTGCTGGTGATGGAGCGCATCTACGGCATTCAGGTGACGGATCTGGCGACCCTCGCCGACCAGCGCACCGACATGAAGATGCTCGCTGAGCGCGGCGTGGAGATCTTCTTCACCCAGGTGTTCCGCGACAGTTTCTTCCACGCCGACATGCACCCGGGCAATATCTTCGTCAGCACCGTCAACCCGTGGAGCCCGCAGTACATTGCGATCGACTGCGGCATCGTCGGCAGCCTGACCCCGGAAGACCAGGACTATCTGGCGCGCAACCTGTTCGCCTTCTTCAAGCGCGACTATCGCCGCGTGGCGCAACTGCACATCGACTCGGGCTGGGTGCCGGCGGAAACCAAACTCAACGAATTCGAAGCGGCGATCCGTACCGTGTGCGAACCGATCTTCGAAAAACCGTTAAAAGATATTTCATTTGGCCAGGTGCTGATGCGCCTGTTCCAGACCGCACGACGCTTCAACATGGAAGTTCAGCCGCAGCTGGTGCTGCTGCAAAAGACTCTGCTGAACATCGAAGGCCTCGGCCGTCAGTTGTACCCGGACCTGGATCTGTGGAACACCGCGCAGCCGTTCCTCGAACGCTGGATGCGCGAGCGCATCAGCCCGAAAACCTTGATCGGCAACGTGCAGAGCCAGTTTGAACAGCTGCCGCATCTGGCCAACATGGCGCGCGACCTGCTCGAACGCATGTCCCAACCGCACGCCAAGGACCCGCCACCGCCGTGGCACAAACGCAAGGATGACTGGTTCCTGCGCCTGCTCGGCAGCGCTCATCTGGCAGGCGGCACCATCCTTGCCGCCGGTGGCCCGTTGCACGAACTGGGGCATTGGCCGGCAGGCATCATGGTGGCAGTCGGCTTGTATCTGGTCGTTCGCCGATAGCACGAATCAGCTGCAAGTTATAAGCTGCGAGCTGCAAGCTTGACGACACAGATACACCGCAGCCTGCTTTTACTTGCAGCTTGAAGCTCGAGACTCGAAGCTGCTTTTTTCAGGAATTGAAGATGAAAAACTGGCTGGACGAGATCAAGTGGGACGCTGACGGCCTGGTGCCGGCCATTGCCCAGGATCACAAAACCGGACGTGTGCTGATGATGGCCTGGATGAACCGCGAAGCCCTGGAGCTGACGGCGGCAGAAAACCGTGCCATCTACTGGTCACGTTCCCGTGGCAAGCTGTGGCGCAAGGGCGAAGAGTCCGGCCATGTGCAGACCCTGCATGAAATGCGTCTGGACTGTGATGCCGACGTAATCATCCTGATGGTCGAACAGATCGGCGACATCGCTTGCCATACCGGCCGTCAAAGCTGCTTTTACCGCGTCTTCGAAAACGGCGACTGGAAGACAGTCGACCCGGTCCTGAAAGACCCGCACGCTATCTATTGCGCAGGACACAAACATGAGTGACACCCTGACCCGCCTGGCCGAAGTGCTCGAAGAGCGCAAAGGCGCAGCCGCCGACAGCTCGTATGTGGCTAGTCTGTATCACAAGGGTTTGAACAAGATTCTGGAGAAAGTCGGCGAAGAGTCGGTCGAAACCATTATTGCCGCCAAGGACGCAGCGATCAGCGGCGACTGCAGCGATGTGATCTACGAAACCGCCGACCTGTGGTTCCACAGCATGGTCATGCTCGCCCAACTGGGGCAGCATCCGCAGGCCGTGCTGGATGAACTGGATCGCCGCTTCGGCCTGTCCGGACACGTCGAGAAAGCCTCGCGCCCGTCCGCCTGAACAACTTCTAGAGAGGAACAGCAACATGGGCATTTTTGACTGGAAACACTGGATCGTCATTCTGGTTGTCGTGGTGCTGGTGTTCGGCACCAAGAAACTGAAAAACCTCGGCACCGACGTCGGTGAGTCGATCAAGGGCTTTCGCAAAGCCATGAACGACGACGAGAAACCCGCTGCCGATCCGACCGTAACGCCTGCACAACCGGTGCCACCGGTGCAGCCGCAAACGACCGCTCAGGCCAACCCGCCGCACACCATCGACGTGCAGGCGCAGAAAGTCGAAGAGCCGATTCGCAAAGACGTGTGAGCACTGACTAATGTTTGGTATCAGCTTCTCTGAACTGCTGCTCGTCGGCCTCGTCGCCCTGCTGGTGCTGGGTCCCGAGCGTCTGCCGGGCGCTGCGCGCACCGCCGGCCTGTGGGTCGGGCGGCTGAAGCGCAGCTTCAACGCGATCAAACAGGAAGTTGAACGTGAAATCGGTGCCGACGAGATCCGTCGGCAACTGCACAACGAGCACATTCTGTCGCTGGAGCAGGAGGCGCGGAAGATTTTCACGCCGGTTCAGCAGGAACCGACGCCGGTCGAGCACGTGGGTGAGCAGACGATTCACAGCCCTGCTGCTGCGACACCACCTGCAGCCGCCAGTGCACCTGTCATGACACCGACTGAACCAGCGCCCGCCGCTGCACAAACTTCGGTTGAACACGTTGCTCCAGCCGCCGCGCC
>NZ_QAIU01000498.1:5411-14120 GCF_003061205.1 Pseudomonas sp. HMWF006 | reverse complement strand
TGCCGCTGGTTTCGCACCTCACCGAGTTGCGCACCCGCCTGCTGCGTTGCGTGGCGGCGATCTTCATCATCTTCGCCGGGCTGTTCGCCTTCACCCAGCAAATCTACACCTTCGTCTCGACGCCGCTGCGCCAGTACCTGCCGGTCGGCGCGACGATGATCGCCACCGACGTGTCATCGCCGTTCCTGACGCCGCTGAAGCTGACGATGATGGTCTCGCTGTTCCTCGCGATCCCGGTGATCCTGCATCAGATCTGGGGCTTTATCGCGCCGGGCCTGTACAAGCATGAGAAGCGCATCGCGGTGCCGCTGCTGGTTTCCAGCATCCTGCTGTTCTACACCGGCATGGCGTTCGCCTATTACTTCGTGTTCCCGCTGATCTTCAAGTTCTTCGCTGCGGCCACCCCGGCCGGCGTGGAAATGATGACCGACATCGCCAGTTACCTCGATTTCGTCATGACGCTGTTCTTCGCCTTTGGCGTCGCCTTCGAAATTCCGGTGGCCGTGGTGTTGCTGGTGTGGATTGGCGTGGTCGACGTCAAATACCTGAAAAAGATCCGCCCGTACGTGATCATCGGCTGCTTCGTGGTCGGCATGATCCTGACGCCGCCGGACATCTTCTCGCAGACCCTGCTGGCCGTGCCGATGTGGATGCTGTTTGAAATCGGCATCCTGTTCGGTGGGCTGATCAGCAAGCGCGAACGCCCGGACGAAACCCCGGCCGACGATCACAACGACCAGCCGCCAGCGACCCAGGCATGAACCTGCTGTTGCTCGAAGAGGCCGACTTCATCGCGGCCGACCGCGTCGTGCTGCGTGACCGGCGCCTGACCCACATGCAGGAAGTGCATCGCTCCGAAGTCGGTGACAGCCTGCGGGTCGGGCGCATCAATGGCCTGATGGGTTCGGCCGAACTGCTGCGCCTCGAGGCCGGCGAAGCCGAACTGCGCGTCACCCTCGATCAGCCACCGCCGGCCAAGCTGCCGCTGACCCTGGTGTTGGCCCTGCCGCGTCCGAAGATGCTGCGGCGGGTGTTCCAGACCGTGGCGACCATGGGCGTATCGAAGGTCATTCTGGTCAACAGCTACCGGGTCGAGAAGAGCTTCTGGCAGACGCCGTTCCTGGAGCCGGAAGCAATTCGCGAGAATCTGATCCTCGGTCTCGAGCAGGCCCGCGATACCGTGCTGCCGGACATCATCATTGAGAAACGCTTCAAGCCATTCGTCGAAGACCGCCTGCCGGCGATCACCGAAGGCACCCTCGGCCTGGTCGGTCATCCCGGTAACTACCCGCCGTGCCCGCGTGCGCTGTGCGAACCGGTGACACTGGCGATCGGCCCGGAAGGCGGCTGGATCCCCTACGAAATCGACCTGCTGGGCAAGTCCGGCCTGCAACCGGTGCAACTGGGCGAGCGCATCCTGCGCGTCGAAACCGCCGTCACCGCCCTCCTCGCCCGCCTGTTTTAAATCCGACGCGCAACCTCTGTGGCGAGGGAGCTTCACCCCGGATAAATGGCGTTACAGATTGCCATCACTCGGCCGATACCCTCTCCATAAGTCCAATTAGTGGTCCGAGGGGAGTCGTCGCATGTACCGTTGGTTAGCCGAGAATCTTGGGAACGTCAGTGTCAAACGCAAGCTGGGCATCGGTTTCGGCCTGGTGCTGTTGCTGACGCTGTTGATTACCTTCACCGGCTGGACCGGCATGGGCGGCATCATCAGCCGCGGTGACAAGCTCGGCTTCATCTCCAGCCTCAATGAGCTGACCAAGGACCTGCGCCTGGCCCGTCTGGACTATGAAGCTCGTCGTGGCGAACAAGGCCCGGGCGCGGTCAACGAGCTGTTGGCCAAACTCGCCAGCGGCCTGCAAACCGCGCGCGGTCTGATCGAGCAGCCTTCTGATGCGGCGATGGTCGATCAGCAACTGGCCGCCGTCGCCGAGTACAAGCGCGCCTTCGCCGACATGACCCAGGCCACCGTGCAGCGCGAAGACGCGCGCAGCAAACTCGGCGCCAATGCCGACAATGCCGTGGCCAAGGTCGCGGACGTCGAGAAATCCCTGCTGCAGGGTGACAGCGTCGCGCAATTCAACAGCGTGATTGAGCTGAGCAAACTGTTGCAGCAGGCGCGTTATCAGGTGCGCGGCTACACCTACAGCGGCAAGGCCGATGCGGAGCAGCCCGCGCTGGACGCCATCGACAATGCCCTGAAAAACCTCGACAGCCTGCCGGCGAAATTGCCCGAGCAGCACATCGCCAACCTGCAACAGGCCACCGACTCGATCAAGGCCTATCGTGCGGCAGTCGCTCAGTTCCGCGACTCGCAGGTGAACAATGCCAGGGCCGGGGCCACCATGACGGCTCAGGGCGACATCCTCCTCGACGTCAGCAAGAAGCTCACCCAATCGCAAACCGTGGTGCGCGACACCGATGCCGCGCACGCCAAGAACATGTTGATCATCGCCACCCTGCTCGCCGTGGCCTTCGGCCTGCTGGCCGCCTGGGCAATCACCCGGCAGATCATCATCCCGCTGAACCAGACCCTGAAAGTCGCCGAACAAGTGGCCGCCGGTGATCTGACCCACAACCTCGTGTCGCAACGCCGCGACGAACTCGGGCAGTTACAGCGCTCGATGCAAAGCATGACCCAAGGCCTGCGCGAGCTGATCGGTGGCATCAGCGATGGCGTGACCCAAATTGCCAGCGCTGCCGAAGAGCTGTCGGCGGTCACCGAGCAGACCAGCGCCGGGGTCAACAATCAGAAGATCGAAACCGACCAGGTCGCCACCGCCATGAACGAAATGGCCGCCACCGTGCAGGAAGTCGCGCGCAACGCCGAAGAGGCGTCCGAAGCTGCCGTGGCCGCCGACCAGCAGGCCCGCGAAGGCGACAAGGTGGTCGGTGAAGCGATCGCGCAGATCGAGCGTCTGGCGGTTGAAGTCGGTCATTCCACCGAAGCCATGGGCGAACTCAAGCGCGAAAGCGACAAGATCGGCAGCGTGCTCGACGTGATCAAATCTGTGGCCCAACAAACCAACCTGCTGGCGCTCAACGCCGCCATCGAAGCCGCCCGTGCCGGTGAGGCGGGTCGTGGTTTTGCCGTGGTCGCGGATGAAGTGCGCAGCCTCGCCCAGCGCACCCAGAAGTCCACCGAAGAGATCGAAGAGCTGATCGTCGGCCTGCAAAACGGCACCCAGCAAGTGGCGACGATCATGGACAACAGCCGCTCCCTGACCGACAGCAGCGTCGAACTGACCCGTCGCGCCGGTGGTTCGCTGGAAAGCATCACCCGCACCGTGTCGGCGATTCAGGCGATGAACCAGCAGATTGCGGCAGCGGCCGAGCAGCAGAGCGCTGTGGCTGAGGAGATCAACCGTAGCGTGCTGAATGTGCGGGATGTGTCGGATCAGACCTCGGCGGCCAGTGAAGAGACTGCGGCGTCCAGTGTTGAGCTGGCGCGGCTGGGGACGCATTTGCAGACGTTGGTGGGACGCTTCAAGGTTTGAGGTGATTCATCTGCCTCGGTTCACTGGGAACCGGGGTGATGCTATCGCTGGCAAGCCAGCTCCCACAGGATTTATGTCGATCACAACGGTTGTGTTCAACCCACTCACTGTGGGAGCTGGCTTGCCAGCGATGGCGTCCGAGGGGACGCCGCCGTTACAGGACCTGACGCAGGAAAGCCTGA
Source organism: Pseudomonas sp. HMWF006 (assembly GCF_003061205.1). NCBI lineage: Bacteria > Pseudomonadati > Pseudomonadota > Gammaproteobacteria > Pseudomonadales > Pseudomonadaceae > Pseudomonas > Pseudomonas sp. HMWF006. The sequence continues at coordinate 10,435 of NZ_QAIU01000498.1, read as the reverse complement.
GCGCGCAGATCCTTCGGTGCATCAAAGAACTCTGCCGGCGCCGCATCTTCCAGCAACTTGCCGTGATCGAAGAACAACACCCGATCCGCCACTTCCCGGGCAAAACCCATTTCGTGGGTGACGCAGACCATGGTCATGCCTTCCACGGCCAACCCCTTCATCACGTCCAGCACTTCACCGACCATTTCCGGGTCGAGGGCCGACGTCGGTTCGTCGAACAGCATCACTTTCGGGTCCATCGCCAGCGCCCGGGCAATCGCCACGCGCTGTTGTTGACCGCCGGACAGGCGTGAAGGGTATTCCCGCGCCTTCTGTGCGATACCGACCTTCTCCAGCAACGCCAGGGCCTTGGCCTCGCTTTCCTTCTGCCCGCGCTTGCGCACGACTTTCTGCGCGAGGCAGAGGTTTTCCAGCACGGTCATGTGCGGGAACAGGTTGAAGTGCTGGAACACCATGCCGACTTCGCGGCGGTAGGCGTTGACGTCGGTTTTCGGGTCGGCCAGTTGCAGGCCGTCGATGCTGACCGAACCCGAGTCGAACGCTTCCAGACCATTGAGGCAACGCAGGAAGGTCGATTTGCCGGAACCCGACGGACCGATCACCACCAGCACTTCGCCCTTGGCCACCGTGGTAGTGACGTTATCCACAGCGCGGACTACCTGACCACGGGTGTCGAAGACTTTTACCAGATCGCGGACTTCAATCACTTTGCGCGAGCCTCCGCTCAAGCCGGCTGGCGATTTTCGACAGCGGCAGGTTGATCAACAGGTACAGGCCGGCGACGCAGAACAGGATTTCGAACGGCGAGAACGAGGTGGTGATGACTTCGCGACCACTTTTCAGCAGCTCGGTAATCGCAATCACCGACACCAGCGAGGTGTCCTTGACCAGACTGATGAACTGCCCGGCCAACGGCGGCAGCACGCGTTTCAGCGCTTGCGGTAGCACCACGTGACGCATCGACTGGCCAGCGCTCAAGCCGAGCGAACGCGCCGCTTCGTTCTGGCCACGGGCAATCGACTGCACACCGGAACGGATGATCTCCGCCACATAAGCACCCGTGAACAGCGACAACGCGGCGATCCCGGCGAACTCGCGGGACAGGTTCATCACCGTGCCGATGAAGAAGTAGAAAATGAAGATCTGCACCAGCAGCGGTGTGCCGCGCACCAGTTCGACGTAGATGCTCGACAGGTCGCGCAGGGTCGGGTTGCTCGACAGGCGACACAGCCCGGTGACCAGACCGATCAACAACCCGAGCACGCCGGACACCACCGACAGCCACAGCGTCGTCCACAGCCCCCACAACAACGGCCCTGCGGCCCAATGCCGGGTCACGCCCACGACGTCGCCTTCAGCCACATCGTCGCCCTGAGCGAATTGCAGGCTGTTCTCGTCGACCGTCAGGTGCTGCTCGTCACCGGCGTCGTTACGCAGGGTGACTTGGGCGCTGCCGCCCTTGCGCACCAGTTCGGTGACCGTGGAGATATCGGTAGCACGCTGGGATTCTTCGGCCTGATAGGCGAAATACTGTGGCACGCGGTTCCAGCGCCATTCGTAGGACATCAGCGACGTGGCGTAATACAACGCGCCCGCCAGGCCGACCAACACCAGCACGGTGAGGACGTGCCAGGGCCATTGGGCTTTTTTCTGTTTCATTGCAGGTTCCGGATTTTGTGTTGCTCTGGAGGGCCTCTTCGCGAGCAAGCTCGCTCCCACAGTGGATTTGTGGTGTTCACACAATCACTGTGGGAGCGAGCTTGCTCGCGAATGGGGCAACTCGGTCTATCTGACCGGGCTTATTCCATGTCCTTGAGCCACTCGGTGCTCTTGAACCACTTGTCATGGATACGATCGTAGGTGCCGTCTTCGTGGATCTGGTGCAGGAAGTTGTTGATGAAGTTGAGGCTGTCGTAGTCGCCCTTCTTCAGACCGAAGGCCAGCGGCTCGTAGGTGAACGGCTTGTCGAGGAACACCAGTTTGCCGGCGCCGACCTTGTTCACCGCCACCACGTTGTACGGCGCGTCGTAGATGAAGGCGTCAGCCTTGCCATTGACCACGTCGAGCACCGCTTCCTGCTCGTTGTCGTAGCCGTGGTATTTGGCTTTGGCGATCAGTTTCTTGGCGACCATCTCGCCGGTGGTGCCGAGCTTGGAGGTGATGCGGTAGTCGGCGGTGTTCAGGTCTTTATAGGACTTGATGGTGCCTTCCAGCTCCTTGCGGATCAGCAGGGTCTGGCCGACAACGATGAACGGTTCGCTGAAGTTCAGGCGCAGGTTGCGCTCCTGGGTCAGGGTCATGCCGCTGCCGATCATGTCGAATTTGTCGGTCATCAGTGCCGGGATGATCCCGTCGTAACCGGTCGACACCAACTCCAGCTTGACGCCCATGGCCTTGGACATGGCTTTGAGGATGTCAACTTCGAAGCCGATGATCTCGCCGCGCTTGTTGGTCATCTCGAACGGCATGTAGGTCGGGTCCATGCCGACTTTCAAGGTGCCGCGCTTGACCGCGTCGTCGATCGCGCCGGCGTGCGCCGCATTGACTGCAACCAGTGCCGTGACGCCGACCAGCAGCATCGACAGATACTTCTTCATCTTCAAGTCCCCAAAACCATTGCAATTGCGGCGCGAAAACCAACAGAGGCGGGCAAAAAAGCCCTGGTGCGCCAATTCGGGGACGGATGCTAACGCACTCGTTTTTTTGCACAAGGTTTAATGGACGATTTGTTTAACAATCAAGAGCTGACCCTCATCGGAACGCCGCCCAGCCCTCCCCCCGAGGGAGAGAGGGCCGACCGAGGTGTCTCAAGCTATACGCCGACCTGAAAGATCGAGTCGATTATGGATTCGGCAAAGCAGAATCAGGTCGGTGTAACTCGAATGTTCAACGCGGTCGGTCCCCTCTCCCTCTGGGAGAGGGCTAGGGTGAGGGGCTTTTCAGCAGGCAAAAAAAACCCCGCAACATCGCGGGGTTTCTTTATCAGGCCGGTTGCGCCTGCAGGCTCACCGGTCGCAGCGGCAGCAATGGCGCATGCGGATCGGCTTTCACCGAAGCGCGCCAGGCATCCAGCCACTCGGCGTGACCTTCGGCCCAGACCAGCTCGTGCAGACGCGCCAGGGCCACCGGATCGCTCAGCAGTTGCAGGCGATCATGGTTGCTCAGCGCCGCCGGGCCAGCTTTCAGGGCGTGACGCACCCGTTCCTGACGCAGCCATTCGATCGGCTCGGCCTGACCGTGTCGCGAGGTCGCCAGCGAGCACGCCAGGGCGTTCTGCTGCGGATCGACCACGGCGCGGACGAAGCCGTCCTTCAGCGCGTGCCAACGGTTCTCGTGGGTGTACTGGTCGGTCGCCAGCAGCGCCTGTGGCGGATTGTATTCCTCTGGGATGAGGAACAGGCTCTCGTCACGGGACTTGAGGCCCAGGCCGACACGGCTGGAGATCACCGACACCGGGATCGACAACATCAACGAACCGACGATCGGCACCAGCCACCACAGGAAGCTCGGGTTCAGCCAGATCACCAGCAGCGCCCAGCAGAAACCCAGCAGGGTCTGCGGACCGTGGCGTTTGACCGCCTCGCTCCAGGGCGTGGAGTCGTCGTCACGCTGCGGCGAGTTCCAGGTCGCGGCCCAGCCGAGGAACGCGGCAAGGACGAAACGGGTGTGGAAAATCATCCGCACCGGCGCCAGCAGCATGGAGAACAGCATCTCCAGCAGCATCGACAGGGTCACCTTGAACTTGCCACCGAACTCTTTCGCGCCCTTGGCCCAGATCAGGATGATGCTCAACAGTTTCGGCAGGAACAGCAGCACGATGGTGGTCGAGAACAGCGCGATCGCCTTGTCCGGGTGCCATTGTGGCCACAACGGATAGAGCTGCCGCGGTTCGAGGAAGTACTGCGGCTCCATCAGCGTGTTCACCGCCAGCAGCGCAGTCGACAACACCAGGAAGAAGAACCACAACGGCGCCGACAGGTACGACATCACGCCGGTGAGGAACACCGCACGGTGCACCGGGTGCATACCTTTGACCAGGAACAGGCGGAAGTTCATCAGGTTGCCGTGGCACCAGCGACGGTCACGCTTGAGTTCATCGAGCAGGTTCGGCGGCAGTTCTTCGTAGCTGCCCGGCAGGTCGTAGGCAATCCACACGCCCCAACCGGCACGGCGCATCAGCGCGGCTTCAACGAAGTCGTGGGACAGGATCGCACCGGAGAACGCACCTTTGCCCGGCAACGGCGCCAGGGCGCAGTGGTCGATGAACGGCTTCATGCGGATGATCGCGTTGTGACCCCAGTAGTGGGACTCACCCAGCTGCCAGAAGTGCAGACCGGCGGTGAACAGCGGGCCATACACACGCGTGGCGAACTGCTGCATGCGCGCATACAGGGTGTCCATGCCCGACGCACGCGGCGCGGTCTGGATAATCCCGGCGTCCGGCGTGGCTTCCATCAGGCGCACCAGACTGGTCAGACATTCGCCGCTCATCACCGAGTCGGCGTCGAGCACGACCATGTACTTGTAGTCACCGCCCCAGCGACGGCAGAAGTCGTCGAGGTTGCCGCTCTTGCGTTTCACACGACGGCGACGGCGGCGATAGAAGATCTTGCCGAAACCCTTGGCTTCGCGGCAGACATCCAGCCAGGCCTGTTGCTCGGCGACGCAGATATCGGTGTCGTTACTGTCGCTGAGGACGAAGAAGTCGAAGCGGTCCAGATCACCGGTGGCAGCGACCGATTCGAACGTCGCCCGCAAACCGGCGAACACGCGCGGCACGTCTTCGTTGCAGATCGGCATGACCAACGCGGTACGCGCGTCTTTGGCAATCGGCTCGTTACCGGCACTTTTACCGGAGATACGGTATTTATCGTGACCGGTGAGCAACTCGAGGAAGCCCATCAACGCGGTCCAGAAACCCGCCGACACCCAGCAGAACAGAATCCCGAACAGGATCAGGATGCTGGTTTGCAGCGCATACGGCAGCACTTGCGTGGCAGTTTGCAGCAGCGGTTGGTGCAGGA
>NZ_QAIU01000498.1:885-5401 GCF_003061205.1 Pseudomonas sp. HMWF006 | reverse complement strand
TTGGTGCGCCACGGCTCCGGTACGACTTTGGTCCGTCGGATCGGCGGCGTCGCCTTGAGGCTGACGCGGCCGCTGGCGTCGAGCACCAGCATCTCGGCGTCGGCCAGTTCTTCGGCGGTGCTCAGCGTCAGGCGCTTGCCCACCGAAGCCTGGGCAGCTTCGGCAGGGGCGTCGAACGTCGAAGACGACAGGCGTTCATGCAGCTCGCTGAACGACTGGCAGCCCGCGAGTTCCGCGCGCTGCTCGTCGGTCATCGGCAGATGCGCCAGGTACTCGGACAGAGTCTCTGGCTGTACTTGAGAGTTACTCATCGGCAGGCAACTGATAGCTCCAGGTCTCGGTCAGGACTTCTTCAGTCGGTGCCGATTCCGGTGTGGCTGGGGCCGCGTTCGCAGCCGCTGGCTGCTTGGCGTCTTTGTTGGCCTTGTCCTTGGCATCTGCAGCGGGCTTGGCATCGGCCTGTTTGGCTTCGGCGGCCTTGGCTTCCTTGTCGATCTTCTCTTGTTGCTTGGCGGCAACCTTGTCGGCCTTGGCGACGGACGAGTTGGACGCCGGCATCGATTTCGCCAGATCAGCGGTCACGACCGGCTGGACCAGCGCGGCACGCATCTCGGTGGACTTGCTCGCGTCCTTGATTTTCATCCGCAGGGTCAGGCGCCAGCCTTTGGTTTCCGGGTTGTAGCGCACGCTGTTTTCGACCAGCTCGGCGTTGTCGCCAACACTGACCTGACTGCGCACGTCGGCATCCGGGGCCAGAGCGGCCAGCGACGGACCTTCGAAATCGACCAGGTACGCGACGCTGCCGTCCGGCTGACGGATCAGGTTCGACTGCTTGACGTCACCGGTCGAACGCAGGGTCTGCTTGACCCAGGCGCTGTCGGGGGCGTGAATCGCCGCTTCATCCATGGTCCAGTGCAGGCGGTAGGCGAAGTCCAGTGGCTGACCCGGCTCCGGCATTTTGTCCGGGCTCCAGAACGCAACGATGTTGTCGTTGGTTTCGTCGGCAGTCGGAATCTCTACCAGATCAACGGAGCCCTTGCCCCACTCGCCCTTCGGCTCGATCCAGGCGCTTGGGCGCTTGTCGTAGCGATCGTCGAGGTCTTCGTAGTGGCTGAAGTCGCGGCCACGTTGCAGCAGACCGAAACCACGCGGGTTCTCGACGCTGAAGTTGCTCACGGCCAGGTGTTTCGGGTTGTTCAGTGGACGCCAGATCCACTCGCCGTTGCCGGCATGGATCGACAGACCGCTGGAGTCGTGCAGTTCACGACGGTAGTTGAGGACTTTCGACGGCTGGTTGGCGCCGAACAGGAACATGCTGGTCAACGGTGCGATGCCAAGTTTGCCGACCTTGTCACGCAGGAACATCTGCGCCTTGACGTCGACAATGGTGTCGCTGCCCGGACGCAGGATCAGGCGGTAGGCACCGGTGGCACGTGGCGAATCCAGCAGGGCGAAGATCACCAGGTGCTTGTCGCCCGGCTTCGGCTGTTGAATCCAGAACTCACGGAAACGCGGGAACTCTTCGCCCGACGGCAGCGCGGTGTCGATTGCCAGGCCACGGGCCGACAGACCGTAGGTATGACCCTTGCCAACGACGCGGAAGTAGCTCGCGCCGAGCATGGTCATGATTTCGTCTTGCTTGTCGGCCTTGTTGATCGGGTACAGCACACGGAAACCGGCATAACCCAGTTGTTCAGTGGCTTTCGGATCGAATTTCAGGTCGCCGAAATCGAAGCGCGTCGGATCGTATTTGATCTCTTCGACGGTGTTCGCTGTGATTTCATTGATTTTCACCGGTGTATCGAAGTGCATACCCTGATGATAGAAGGACAGTTTGAACGGGGTCTTCTGATCAGCCCACTCAGCCTTTTCGGTGAGGAAGCGGATTTTCTGATAGTCCGCGAACTTCATGTCGCGGAATTCGTTCGGCAGGTTGCTGCGCGGGGCTTCGAACTTCTGCCCGGCCAGCTCTTTGGCCTTGGCCGATACATCGTCAAGATTGAACGCCCAAAGCTGACCGGCGCTGAGCAGGCACAGGAGCGCCGAACCCGCTACCAGGGCACTTCGCATGCGTTTGGCAGACATTTTTGCTGCATTACAGGGACTAACAATCACGAGCAACCCTCGCCGAAAACAGATCAAAAAACCAACGGCCAGCAAGCCGTCTGTGTGGCCATTTTTGTCAGCTTATTTCGGTTCCAGGAAATCAGATACTTCGTTGCCGCTCCTCCCCATAGCAAGCTATGAGTCGTCGCTGCGCCTTGTCTCTGACTCCCTGGCCCTCGAAATAATGCTGGCAAAAATGGCCGTACAGACCGCTCATACCAGGTTGGCGAGCATTGTTCCGACTCCGATGGGGCAAAATGATTCCCCAATCGGATCCAGACAAGTCTCTACCTAAGTCAAAAATGAATCAGCGAACGCTGATCCCAGTGCGCGCGATTATCTAGTAGCCCGCATGACAACGCATCAGGGGTAACAAAGTATTTATCGCGAAAACACCCTAAAAACAGTCGAAATTTCCTAAAAAGGTGTTTCAAGCGCTTTCAGGTCTGTAACAAAAAGGTAACCGGGCCATCGTTGACCAAATGCACCTGCATATCGGCGCCGAATCTACCTGATGCCACAGTGCCATGCACCTGTTTCGCACTGCTCAATAGATAGTCGAACAGTTCCTCGCCCAAGGCCGGTGGCGCGGCCGTCGAAAAGCTCGGGCGCAACCCGCTTTTGGTGTCGGCCGCCAGGGTAAACTGCGAGACCAGCAGCAACCCACCGCCGACATCGGCGAGAGACAAGTTCATCTTGCCCTCCGCATCACTGAATACCCGATAGTTAAGCAGTTTATGCAGAAGTTTGTCGGCGCTGGTACGCGTGTCGTCGGGTTCGACCGCCACCAGCACCAGCAAACCGTGATCGACCGCGCCTACCACTTCACCCGCGACTTCAACCCGCGCACCGCGCACGCGCTGCAACAGGCCCTTCATGCTTCTTCGGGCGGCAGGTCGAGCAGGCGCCGTGCCATGTTACTGGCGGCACGGACCAATGCATCGGTGATACCCGGTTCGGACGCGGCATGCCCGGCGTCGCGAATCACCTGCAGCTCGCTGTTCGGCCAGGCCTGATGCAATTCCCAGGCGTTGTCGAGCGGACAGATCACATCGTAACGACCGTGGATGATCACCCCCGGCAGGTGGGCGATCTTGCCCATGTCGCGAATCAGTTGATTCGGCTCGAGGAAGGCGTTGTTGGTGAAGTAATGGCATTCGATCCGCGCAATCGACAGCGCGCGCTGTGGCTCGGAGAAGCGATCGACCACCAGCGGATTCGGCCGCAGGGTCGCGGTGCGCCCTTCCCAGGTCGACCAGGCTTTGGCCGCGTGCATCTGGGCGATCTGGTCGTTGCCAGTCAGGCGCTTGTGGAAGGCGCTGAGCAGATCGTCGCGCTCGTCCAGCGGAATCGGCGCGATGTAGTCCTGCCAGTAGTCGGGGAACAGACGGCTGGCCCCGGCCTGATAGAACCACTCGATTTCCTGTGGCCGGCAAAGAAAGATCCCGCGCAGGATCAGACCGTGGACACGCTCCGGATGGGTTTGCGCATAGGCCAGCGCCAGGGTCGAGCCCCACGAACCGCCGAACAGCACCCATTTGTCGATGCCCAGGTGTTTGCGGATACGTTCGAGGTCGGCGACCAGATCCCAGGTGGTGTTGTTTTCCAGGCTGGCGTGTGGGGTGGAGCGTCCGCAGCCGCGCTGGTCGAAAGTGACGATACGGTACAGGTTCGGATCGAAATAACGACGGCTCTGGGCGTCACAACCGGCGCCGGGGCCGCCGTGGATGAACACCACCGGCAAACCCTCCGGCGAACCGCTTTCATCGACATACAGCGTATGGGTGTCATCGACAGCCAGATCGTGCCGGGCATGGGGTTTGATCTGCGGAAACAATGTCTGCATTGCGTGCTCCGTAAGGGGTCGAGGTCATCCCTGGGGGGACTTCTATTATTCTGCCGTCAGGCATCATAAACCCGATTTACGTCAATGAGCATGCCCGTACGCAGTCACATTTTGTCAGCCATGTACCTCAACAGGTTTTCGTAGAGCCGGTCGACCTCGGCGACCTGGCCAAGCGCGCGCAAACAACCGTGCACAAGCCCTTCGCCGTAATAGAGGGTAGCGTCTGGCAACCGTTCGGCGTAGCGCACGCCGTCGTCGCGCAGGGGATCGAATTGCGCGACGGCGATGAACGCCGGCGGTAATCCGCTGAAGTCCTCGGCGAGCAAGGGCATGGCGTAGGCGTTCGGCCGCGCGGTGCCGCGCAGGTAGAGCGCGTGATAGCAGTCGACGTCTGTGCTGCCGAGCAACGGCGCATCGGCACACTCGCTGCGGGACGGCAATCGTTCGTCGCCGCCAAGGCCGGGATAGAGCAGCACTTGCGCTGTAGGCAGCGGCTCCCCGGCATCGCGCAACGCCAGGCACAACGCGGCGGCGAGATTGCCACCTGCGCTGTCACCGGCCACC
>NZ_QAIU01000498.1:0-851 GCF_003061205.1 Pseudomonas sp. HMWF006 | reverse complement strand
GCCGATAATCCACCGCCACCACCATCGCGCCCAATGCCACGGCCAGCTCGAAGCAGATGAAGTCGTGGGAATCGAGGCCGCCGACCACCCAGCCGCCGCCATGCAGGTAGAGAATGCAGGGCCAGCCGGCGGCCGGGGGCTCTATGGGCGGGCGATACGAGCGCACCGCCACGCCGCTCAACCGGAAATCGACGACTCCAAGTCCCGCCGGGATTGGCGGAGTGAAGGCTCGACACATTTCATCGTAGTCGCGACGCAGGCCGTTGATGCTGCTGTCATCGCTGGTGAAACTGAGGGTTCTGGCGACGAAATCCGCCATGGCCGACGAAAGCTGGTAGTGAGCCATAAGCCCTCGATGCAGCAGCTATTTGCAGAGTGGCAGAACTGTGGCGAGGGAACTTGCTCCCGCTCAAGCGCGTAGTGCTCGAAACAGCCCTGGGCCCGCCTCGCAATCCTGCGGAGCAAGCGCCCGCGCCACAAAAAAATCATTCACCTATCTTCAGGGCTTGAGGCTGGCCTGAACCGCAGCCACACCTTCTTTGCCATCAAAACTGCTGACCCCCGCCAGCCAGCGCTGCAGATCCTCGGGGTGTTCACGCAGCCAGTTCTTCGCCACTTCCTGCGGGGTCTTGCGCGCCATGATCGGCACCATCAACTGACTTTCCTGAGCGGCGCTGAAGGTGAGGTTTTCCAGCAGTCGATACACGTTCGGACAGCGCTCGGCGTAATCCGGCGAGGTGACGGTGGACACGGTCGCGGCGCCTTCGTTGGGGCCGTAGACGTCTTCGCTGCCGGTCAGGTAAGTGATCTTCATGTTGATGTTCATCGGGTGCGGGGTCCAGCCGACGAAC
>NZ_QAIU01000497.1:0-10567 GCF_003061205.1 Pseudomonas sp. HMWF006 | reverse complement strand
ACTTCAGGCAAGCCGAGGATCTGCGCCACATCAGGCAGTTCACGCAATGCCTGATTCATCACCGCGCGCACGTGTTCGATCTGCTCGTCAGTGGCAGAAGCGGCGGTGATAAAGGGCAACGTCGGACTGAACGCGCTGCGCGCCACGACCCGCAAACCGCTGACCTCAGCCGGCGCGTAATGCGCAAGGTACGCATAGGTGACACTGTCGATGGCTGCCAGGTCGCCGCGTTCTTCACGCAGCCAGCGCAGACTCTCGCGGTGCGCTCCGCTGAGGCCAACCGTGGCGAAAAACCGGCCGTTGTGATGTAGCGGCGCCAGACGCTGGCGTAGCAGGTTCATGCCGCTGTTGGAGTCCTCGCTGTTGATCACCCCACGACTGCCGCGAAACTCCGCGAGGTTTTTGCGCGGGTCATCAGCGCGGCAAAGAATCAGGCTGCAATGCCTGCCGGCGCTGGCGTCGGACAGTTCGTAGCGTGGTCGACCAATGATGCGCACCCGACCGCGCAGTAGGGTCATCAAGGGATAGCCGCAGGTCTGGGTCAGCAGCAGAGCCGGCGAAAGCCACAGTTCGGGCAGTGATAGTCCCTCGGCATTGAGGCGCGAGAGGCCGAGGCGTTCGAGGATGCGCGTGATCCAGTGTTCGTTGGCCGCTCGAATGGGCTCAGGGGCGGTGTACATCTGCAGTTCAACGTAGTGTCGGGTCATACACTTACTTTCCAGACAAAAAAATTCCAGCTATCACAAGGGCCAGGTCGTGTCAGTGAAAGGGATGCTGCGGACTGTCGATCGGCCTTAACCCGTTCTGCCGCCACAACTGCCCATAGCCCTGCACCAGAAATCCGCCACTGCGCGCCACCCATTGCTCGCGATGCCTTCGGTAAACCCGGGGCAAGTCGTACCATGCCAGGCCCGGCAAGTCGTGATGCACCAGATGAAAATTCAGGTTCAGAAACAACCAGCGCCAGGGCCAGGCAGCTTCGTTGAGCACGGTGCGTTGCTCCGGTTGCGCATGAGGGCGATGCTCATAGTAGGAGCGGATCATCGCGATCGACAGCGCCGGCACGCTGATCAACAGCAGGTAATGCCACACCGGCAACACACTGTAACGGACGAGGAACCACAGCATCAGCAGGGTGAAAGCGCTGTGGGTCAGCCACATCTGCCAAGCCTGACGCTCGCCGTGTTTCAGGCTTTGCAGTTCTTCAGTGGCCAGGGCAAGCAGTGCTAGCGGCGCGCCCATGACGAAACGCCCGAGTACGGTTTTGTTCAGCCAGTGCAGGCTGCGCTCGAACAGTGAACTGCCGTGCCAGCGCGCGGCGCTGAGGTAGCGGCTTTCCGGATCGACGCCGGGAACCGTCAGGTGCTCATCGCGGTGATGCAACAAATGGCTGTCGCGATACAGCGTGTACGGGTACCACACCGCGAAGGGCGCGTAGCCAAGGATTTTGTTCACCCGAGTCGAGCGTGTCGGATGCCCATGCAGCAATTCGTGTTGCAGCGACAGCCACAGCACCAGCAGCGGAATCAACAGCAATGTGCTGACGCCGCGCCCCAACCACTGGCTATTTAGGACAATGGCAAACCACCCGACATAGACACCGATCAGCAACAGCCAGGTCGGCCATTCGGTGCGGGCGGTCCAGCGTTGGCGCAGGGTTTCGATGTACTGGCGATGAGCGGCGTCGAAGTAATGGGGCATGGCGTTGCTCGGAACGGGAATCTTCCCCTTCTGTGCAACAACATTGATAAATCTTGCAGATTATTTTCCGGGTGCAGGCAGGAGCCCGAGAACCGGGCTCCGGAAAGGCGTGATCAATGACCGAAGATGTCGACTTTCTTGGCTTTCTTCTCCGCACGCTTTTCAATCGCGGTCTTGGCCGGCTTCTTCTTCGCGGCTTTCTTTGAATCCATACCTTTGGACATGATGCGTACTCCACTCACAGGGGATGTAGGCTCAGGTATACACCTATCGCGCCTCGCGCGTTCTTTTATAATCGCCGCTTTGCCCGCCGACAGTCCGATCCCATGCCCGATACCCAGTACGTCCTGCTCGACGAGCCGTTGTGGCCGTTGATGAACAAGTTCTACCGCAGCCACCAATCGTCGATGAAAGCCGTGCGCGATGCGCAATTGTGGGTGGCGCGGCGCGAGGAAATCGTTGCCGCACTGTGTTTGCGGCCGGTCGCGGGCGGGCGTTGGTTGACCGGTTTGTTTGTTGATCCACAGTGCCGCGAACAAGGGATTGCCGCGCAGTTGATCGCGGCGGCCGTCAAGGATGTGACGGAACCGGTGTGGTTGTTCTGTCATCCGGATTTGCGCGGTTTTTATGAGCGGCGCGGGTTCAGCTTCGACCCGGCCCTGCCCCAGGCGATGACCGAGCGGTTGAGCCGGTATGCGCGGAGCAAGCCGATGATTGCGATGGGGCTGGATCGTTCGTGACTCACTCCTGCAGGGGAGAATTGCGTTTGACCCGGATTAGTCGTCGGCGGTTGGATCGAGATCCGGGAACATCACTTCGGTAAAGCCGAACTTGCTGAAATCGGTGATGCGCGAGGGATACAGGCGGCCGATCAGATGATCGCATTCATGCTGTACCACCCGTGCGTGAAAACCTGACGCCACGCGCACGATCGGCTCGCCCTTCGGATCAAAACCTTCATAACGAATCTGCTGATAGCGATCCACCGCGCCACGCAATCCCGGCACCGACAGACAGCCTTCAAAACCTTCCTCGGTCAGCGGACTCAATGGTGTGATCAGCGGATTGATCAGGATCGTCTGCGGCACCGCTTCAGCGTCCGGATAACGTTCGCTGTGCTCGAAGCCAAAGATCACCAGTTGCAGGTCGACGCCGATCTGCGGCGCGGCCAGGCCAACACCGCCGACGCTTTCCATGGTCTGGAACATGTCGTCGATCAGTTGCCACAGTTCGGGGCTGTCGAACATTTCCGGCGGCACGGGCGGGGCGATGCGCAGCAGGCGTTCGTCGCCCATTTTGAGGATTTCACGAATCATGATCAGGCTTCGTCAGTGTCCGGCTTGAGCGAGTGATCGCGCCCCAGGCCCGAGACATGTTGTTTGGGGTGTGCATCGAGTTCACCGGGGACTTTCTCACCCGAGTCCTTGCCCTCGCTGGACATGTGTTCAATCACCGCATTCATCTCGGCGCCGAGCAGCAGCACCGCCGAGGAAATATAGAAATACAGCAACAGCACGATGATCGCCCCGATGCTGCCATACATCGCGTTGTAGTTGGCGAACGTCTTGACGTAAAACGCAAAACCCAACGAGGCGATGATCCATACCACCACGGCCAGTACCGAGCCCGGGGTGATAAAGCGGAATTCCTGTTTGACGTCTGGCATCACGTAGTAAATCAGGGCCACGGCGACCATCATCAGAATCACGATCACCGGCCAGCGCGCAATTGTCCACACGGTGACGATGAAGTCTTCCAGCCCCACCTGCGCGGCGATCCAGCCCATGACTTGCGGCCCGAGCACCATCAGCGCGGCGGCGACCAGGAGCATGCCGGCGATGCCGATGGTGTAGAACACCGACAGCGGAAAACGCTTCCAGATCGGCCGGCCCTCGACCACGTCGTAGGCGGCGTTCATCGCGCTCATCATCAGGCGCACACCGGCAGACGCGGTGTACAGGGCAATAACGATACCGACCGAGAGCAGGCCGCCCTTGGATTGCTGCAACTGGTCGATCACCGGGTTGACCTGCTCCAGCGCCTGCGGTGGCAGGACCAGTTCCGATTGCAGGCGCAGCCAGGTGAAGAAATCCGGCAGGTGCAGGAAACCGATCAGGGCAATCAGGAACAGAATGAACGGGAACAGCGAGAACAGCATCTGGTAGGCCAGTGCCGAAGCGTAGGTCGACATCTCGTCGTCAACGAACTCAGTGACCGTGCGCACCATCACCCGGTGCAAGGGCAGACCTTTCATGTCCGGAAAAATCATTCGCGTCTCCTTTCGCCGCAGAAACAGGTTGAAGTCGTGGCGACTCAGGGGCCGTTTTTTACATCACGGTAGCCTACTTGGCGACCTTCGTGGATGACTGTCGGGCTTTGACACAAAAACGGCCATCCTTGGATGGCCGTTCGTGTGTTTCGTTCAAGGCCGGATTACGCCTTGTCGATGGTCTTCTTCACTGCGTCTTTGGCTTTGCCGACTGCTTGCTGGGCTTCGCCTTTTTTCTCTTGAACCTTGCCTTCGGCTTGCAGCTTGGTGTTGTCAGTGGCTTTACCGACGCCTTGCTTGATGTTGCCGACCGCTTCGTTGGCCATGCCTTTTACTTTATCGCCAGTGCTACTCATGGTGTTTCTCCTTGGTGCATTGAAGGGGAAAAGTCAGTACGTAATGATTGACTGGCGCGGTTTGCCACGAGTTTCATTTATTTTTGCTCCTCTTTTCGTCGGGCAATGCAGGTTGGGCTTTATGTTTGCCCCCCAAGCCCCGAGAATGCGCAGCTATGGGCGCGGTGCGCCAACGATCAGATCCCGCAGGAATGTTATGAAACTCGATAAAAAGCAGGCCATTGCCCGTCGCAACCAGGAACTGGGCGGCGCGGTGCTCGGCACCAACAACTGCCACTTCGCCGAACTGAACCGCAACCGCAACATCTGGTGGTTCGACCTGCCGGTGTCGCGCCTGGCCGTCGGTCAGTACGAGTGGATTCACCTGCTGATGCACACCCCGGCGACCGACGAACTGCTGCACCTGAAAGTGCCGACGGTGTTCCTGCGGGAAAAACTCGAAGGCCTGGTGATTCGCAACGAAGGCAAGCGCAAGGCCGCGTTGAGCCTGGAGTTGAGTGCGGACAAGGATTCGTACCTGCAGGACATGCGGCCGGCGGGGACCAACGTGAACTTTGCGCCGTTCCGTCAGTAGGATTTGTGCCGCCGCCCTTCCCCTCACCCTAGCCCTCTCCCGGAGGGAGAGGGGACTGACCGATGTGTTTGGATAAGCTACATCGACCTGAGATATCGAGTTGAACTCAGGTTATGAAAGGCCCCCGGATCGGCTCCCTCTCCCTCGGGAGAGGGCTGGGGTGAGGGGCAGGTTCAACACAAAATCCCAGCCCTGCTCCGCCCCAACAAAAAGCCCCGCATCTGCGGGGCTTTTTGTTTTATGCGGCGTTCTTCGCCTTGATCTTCTTCAGCTCTTCGTCACGCAACTCGCGGCGCAGGATCTTGCCGACGTTGGTGGTCGGCAGCGCATCGCGGAACTCCACCGAACGCGGGACCTTGTAACCGGTGACGTTGGCGCGCATGTGCTCCATCACGGTTTCCTTGGTCAGGGTCACGCCCGGTTTGGCGACGATGAAAATCTTGATCGCCTCGCCCGACTTCTCGTCCGGCACGCCGATGGCGGCGCACTGCAACACGCCCGGCAGGGTCGCCAGCACGTCTTCCAGCTCGTTCGGATAGACGTTGAAACCGGAGACCAGAATCATGTCTTTCTTACGATCGACAATGCGCATGTAGCCATCCGGCTGGATCAGCGCAATGTCACCGGTCTTCAGCCAGCCTTCGCTGTCGAGGATTTCGTCGGTGGCTTCCTGGCGCTGCCAGTAGCCCTTCATCACTTGCGGGCCCTTGACGCACAGTTCACCGATTTCGCCCAGCGGCTGCTCGACACCGGCATCGTCGATGACTTTGCACAGGGTCGACGGCACCGGAATGCCGATGGTGCCGATCTGGATGTGCTGGATCGGGTTGACCGTGGCCACCGGGCTGGTTTCGGTCATGCCGTAACCTTCGCAGATCGAGCAACCGGTCACCGCTTTCCAGCGCTCGGCAGCGGCCAGTTGCAAGGCCATGCCACCGGACAGGGTGACTTTCAGATTGGAGAAGTCCAGCTTGCGGAAACCTTCGTTATTGCACAGTGCGACGAACAGCGTGTTCAGGCCGACAAAGCCGCTGAACTTCCACTTCGACAGCTCCTTGACCATCGCCGGCAGGTCGCGCGGGTTGCTGATCAGGATGTTGTGGTTGCCGATCAGCATCATCGCCATGCAATGAAAGGTGAACGCATAGATGTGGTACAGCGGCAGCGGCGTGATCAGGATCTCGCAACCTTCATTGAGGTTGGAGCCCATCAGCGCCTTGCACTGCAGCATGTTGGCGACGAGGTTGCGGTGAGTCAGCATCGCGCCCTTGGCCACGCCGGTGGTGCCGCCGGTGTATTGCAGCACCGCGACATCGCCGCTGTGCGGATTGGCTTCGGCCACAGGCTGGCCCTGGCCCTTGCTCAGTACGTCGTTGAACTTGACGGCTTTGGGCAAGTGATACGCCGGCACCATCTTCTTCACGTACTTGATGACGCTGTTGATCAGCAGACGCTTGAGCGGCGGCAGCAGGTCGGCCACTTCAGTGACGATGACGTGCTTGACCCCGGTTTTCGGCACCACGGCTTCCGCCAGGTGAGCCATGTTGGCCAGGCAGACGAGGGCCTTGGCACCGGAGTCGTTGAATTGGTGTTCCATTTCCCGCGCGGTGTACAGCGGGTTGGTGTTGACCACGATCAGCCCGGCGCGGATCGCACCGAAGACGGCCACCGGGTACTGCAGAACGTTGGGCAGTTGCACGGCGATTCGATCACCGGGCTGCAAATCGGTATGCTGTTGCAGATACGCGGCAAAGGCACCGGACAATTCGTACAGTTCACCGTAGGTGATTGTCTTGCCCAGGTTGCTGAAAGCCGGTTTGTTGGCGAAGCGTTGGCAGGATTGCTTCAACACTGCCTGAATGTTCGGATACTCGTCTGGATTGATGTCGGCAGCAATTCCAGCCGGGTATTTATCCTTCCAAAAGTCTTCGATCATGGAAGCCCACTCCTCAGCAACGCGAATTCTTCACCGCATTTGATGCGATTATTATTGGTGTGTGTTTTGTATTGGTGAATCTGGCTTTTATACAGGCCGAGAAGTCACAAAGCGCGCCGAGAGTAGCAGCTTTGCCAAGTGCCGACTAGAGCCAAAAGCGGCCCACACAGTCACATTGATGACTCAAGACTTTCTAATAGTCATTTTAGAGCAAAAATCCTAGAAACCTGTAAAAGTCCCGGTTTTCCGGGCCTTTGCCCCCTCCAAAAAGCATCACGGGCAAGCCCGCTCCCACAAGGTTGATGAAAATCCCTGTGGGAGCGTGACTTGCCCGCGATCCGCGCACAGCGCGGCCATTCACCGATCAGGCGATATCGCGCAACTCCCGCCGCAGAATCTTGCCAACCGGCGTCATCGGCAACGAATCACGCAACACAATGTGCTTCGGCACCTTGTACGCGGTGAAATTCTCTTTGCAGTACGCCTTCAGCTCTTCGAGGCTCACGCCGGTTTCCCGCGCCACCACAAACAGCTTCACCGCCTCCCCGGAACGCTCGTCCGGCACGCCGATTACCGCGCAGTTGGCGACTTTCGGATGGGCCATGACCACGTCTTCGATTTCGTTCGGGTACACGTTGAAACCGGAGACGATGATCATGTCCTTCTTGCGGTCGACGATGCGCACGAAGCCGTCCGGATCGATCACCGCAATATCTCCGGACTTGAACCAGCCTTCGGCATCCAGCACTTCGGCGGTGGCTTCGGGTTTGTGCCAGTAGCCCTTCATGATCTGCGGGCCCTTGATGCACAACTCGCCACGCTCGCCCATCGGTTGTTCGACACCGTCATCGTTGATGACTTTGAGCAATGTGCCCGGTACTGGCAAGCCGACTGTGCCCAGGCGCGACTGATCGCCATACGGGTTGGTGCAGGCCACCGGCGAGGTTTCGGTCAGGCCGTAACCTTCAGTGATGCGGCAACCGGTGAGCTGTTCCCAACGCTCGGCGGTGGCTTTGACCAGCGCGGTGCCGCCGGAGTTGGTGAGCTTCAGGCTGGAGAAGTCGAGGGTCTTGAAATCCGGATGATCCATCAGCGCGACGAACAGCGTGTTCAGCCCCAGCAAGGCCGAGAAACGCCAGTTTTTCAGTTCCTTGATGAACCCGGCAATGTCCCGCGGGTTGGTGATCAGCACGTTGTGATTGCCGGAAACCATCATGCACATGCAATTCGCCGTAAAGGCATAGATGTGATAAAGCGGCAGCGGCGCGACCATCACCTCCTGACCTTCACGCAGCAGGGGCTGGCCATCCGGGCCGAGTTGCGCGAGACAGGCACGAACCTGCTGCATGTTCGCCACCAGATTGCCGTGGGTGAGCATCGCGCCTTTGGCCAGTCCGGTGGTGCCGCCGGTGTATTGCAGCACGGCGATATCGTCGAGGCTGACCTTCAAGGGCTTGATGCCCAGGCCACGGCCCCTGCGCAACGCACTTTTGAAAGAGATCGCCTGGGGCAGCGAGTACGCCGGGACCATCTTCTTCACTTGGCTGACCACAGTATTGACCAGCCAGCCCTTGGCAGTGGGCATCAGGTCACCCATCTTCGCTTCGATCAGGTATTGAATATCGGTGTCGGCCAGCACTTCCTGGACTTTCTGCCCGAACATGTTCAGGTAAACCAGCGCCCGCGCCCCGGAGTCCTTGAACTGGTGACGCATCTCCCGCGCGGTGTACAACGGATTGGTGTTGACCACGATCAGCCCGGCGCGCAGCGCCCCGAACACAGCAATCGGATAATGCAGAACGTTGGGCATCTGCACCGCGATGCGATCCCCCGGGACCAGATCAGTATGGGCTTGCAGGTAACCGGCGAAGGCCGCGCTCTGGCGCTCCAGCTCGGCATACGTCAGGGTCACGCCCATGTTGCTGAAGGCCGGGCGATCAGCGAATTTCTTGCAGGAACGTTCAAACACCTCGATCACCGACTTGAACTCCCCCATGTCGATGTCCAGCGGTACGCCGGCCGGGCGTTTGTCATTCCAGAAATCAGGTTGCATTGTTTTTGTCCTCTTTACCTGAGCTGATCCGGGCCGCTCTCTGTCATTTCTGAAAAAGCGGTGCTTCCCGGACACTAGCAGCTATGGCCATTCAGGCAAATATGGGCCATCTCGTCATTGATCGCGTGAATCTTCCTGCCGTGGCGTGGGCTGATCAGACTTAACCTGGCGGATGCGCTATACAATGTTTCGACCCTGAGCAAAGGAATCGCCATGATCCACCACACCCTATGGCTTGATGCGAATGACCGCAGCCGGCTTTTCGTCAATCAGTGGCTGCCGGCCGCACCATTGAAAGCGGTGGTCCTGATTGCCCACGGCATGGCGGAACACAGCGGGCGTTATCAACAGTTGGCGGAAACGTTTTGCGACAAAGGATACGGTGTCTACGCCCCGGATCTGCGCGGTCATGGCCAGACCGCCGAGAACGGCACCCTCGGCCATTTCGCCGATGACGACGGCTGGTGCAAGGTTGTCGGCGACCTCGCCAGCCTCAATCAATACATCGGCCAGCAACACCCCGGCGTGCCAATCATTCTGCTCGGGCACAGCATGGGCAGTTACCTCGCTCAAGGTTATCTGCTGCACCACAGCGCCAGCCTGCACGGGGCGATTCTCAGTGGTTCGAATTTCCAGCCCCCGGCCCTCTATCGCGCCGCCCGGCAAATTGCCCGCCTGGAAAAACTGCGTCAGGGTGGCAAGGGCCGCAGTGCGCTGATCGAATGGTTGTCGTTTGGTTCATTCAATAACACCTTCAAACCGGTGAGCACACCGTTCGACTGGCTCAGCCGCGATCCGGCCGCAGTCGCCAAATACGTGGCCGACCCGCTGTGCGGCTTTCGCTGCACCAACCAGTTGTGGATCGACCTGCTCGGCGGCTTGCAGCAAATCAGCAAAGCGTCCACTCTCGCGCAGATCGACCCGGGCCTGCCACTGCTGGTGATCGGCGGTGAATGTGATCCGGTGAGTGAAGGCAAACGTCTGACAGATCTGGCCAATGCACTGCGCAACGCCGGCAGCCAGAACTTGCAATTGAAGATTTACCCGCAGGCCCGGCACGAATTGTTCAACGAAACCAATCGCGACGAAGTGATCGCCGATGTGCTGGCCTGGATCGACCAGGCGCTGAGCCATCCGCGCCCGCATCGCAGCGAATAATTTTTGTGGATTCATTTAATCCGTCACAGGAATCAAGACCGATGACCCAGGTTACCAACATCCCTTATGAAGCCCTCGAAGTCGGCCAGACCGCGAGCTACAGCAAGACGGTCGAAGAGCGCGACATTCAGCTGTTTGCCGCGATGTCGGGCGACCACAACCCGGTGCACCTGGACGCCGAGTTCGCCGCCGCCAGCATGTTCAAGGAACGCATCGCCCACGGTATGTTCAGCGGTGCGCTGATCAGTGCTGCGGTGGCTTGCGAACTGCCTGGGCCGGGCACTATTTATATCGGTCAGCAAATGAGCTTTCAGAAGCCGGTGAAGATTGGCGACACCCTGACCGTGCGCCTGGAAATTCTCGAGAAGCTGCCGAAGTTTCGTGTGCGCATCGCCACTCGCGTATTCAATCAGCGTGATGAATTGGTAGTGGATGGCGAGGCCGAGATCCTCGCGCCGCGCAAGCAGCAGACCGTGACCCTGCCGACTTTGCCGGCGATCAGCATCGGCTGATTGATTGG
>NZ_QAIU01000046.1:0-18737 GCF_003061205.1 Pseudomonas sp. HMWF006 | reverse complement strand
GCTCAACGCCCGACACGCCCTCTTCCGGGTGAATGTCGACCGGCATGCCACGGCCGTCGTCGCTGACTTCCAGCGAGTGATCGGCGTGCAGGATCACCTGCACCGATTTGGCGTGGCCGGCCAGGGCTTCGTCGACGCTGTTGTCGATGACTTCCTGGGCAAGGTGGTTCGGCCGACTGGTGTCGGTGTACATGCCGGGGCGTTTGCGCACCGGGTCGAGGCCCGAGAGGACTTCGATGGCGTCGGCGTTATAAGAGCTAGCGCTGGGAGTGGCCATAGGGTCTCGTCGTCAGTGATTCAATGAAAAAGGGGCAAGACTTCACAGTGCGGTGAAATCAATTGCCTGATACAAATCGGCGCCAATGCCGGCAAAACTCAGCAACGCCGGCAATTGCCCGGCAAACCCCTGGAAACTATGGTCGCCGCCGGCCTGAATCCGCAGGGCACAGGCCCGGTAATACTGCTGGGCGAGGCGATAATCCAGTGTTTCATCACCGGTCTGCAACCACACCTGATAACGCTGCGCGTCCTGTGGGGCCGGCACTTCCAGCTCGGCCAGGGCCGTCACATGGTCGTGGGTCAGTTCCCAGGTCTCATCGGTATACAGGTTTTTCTGCGTGCCCAGGTATCCGTCAAACATCCGGTGCGGACTGACGGCCGGGTTGACCAGCAGGGCTTTCAAGCCGTGGCGCTCGGCCAGGTGAGTCGCATAGTAGCCGCCGAGTGAGCTTCCCACCAGCAACGGCCGACCCAGTTCGGCAATCGCCTGCTCCAACTGACCGATGGCTTCACGCGGGTGGTGATGCAGGGCCGGGACACGCAACTTGTCGCTCAAACCCAGCTGCTCCATGACCGCGACCAGCTGACAGGCCTTTTTCGAGGCCGGGGCGCTGTTGAAACCGTGGATATAGAGGATCGAACCGGACATTTGAGCTCCCTGAGTGTCGGTTTGGGTTTGCGGAGTTTACAGGGAGAGAAGAGCTGATTGGGGGTGGTTTCGAGAAATTGGTTATTCAGCAGGGGCGGCCCTCACCCTAGCCCTCTCCCAAAGGGAGAGGGGACTGAATGGGGGATATTAAAGAGATACACCGACCTGAAAGTGATTGGGCGAATCCATAATCAACTCAGTATTTCAGGTCGACGCATGACGCAATACACCTCGGTCGGCCCCCTCTCCCTCCGGGAGAGGGCTGGGGTGAGGGGCTCTTGATCGAAAATCAGTAACCTTCGGAACCGTAATCAACGGTAAAAGCAAAACCGGTGACACGCTCCACGCCAGTCTCCAATCGCCCATCCGGCAACAACCGCAACCAGCGATACCCCGGCGCCTGCTCACCGACCTTGAAGTCATCACTCCCCGGCTCAAACTGAATGCACGTCGAAGGCGAGGCCAACAGGCGCACGCCGTTGCGTTCGCGGTCGATTTCCTGGTGCACATGCCCCCACAGCACCGCGCGAGCCTGTGGAAAACGATCCAGCACCTCGAAAAACGCCTCTGGATTGCGCAAACCGATCGGCGCCATCCATGCACAACCGATCGACACCGGATGATGGTGCAGGCACACCAGATGATGGCGCTCCGGCGCTTCGCTCAGCGAACGGGCCAGCAGTTGCAGTTGGTCGTCCTGCAAATACCCCGGCACCGAACCCGGCACCGCCGAATCGAGCAGCGTCACCCGCCAGTTGCCGATATCGACTACCGATTCCAGCAACGCGCTCTGCACGGCAGCCTCGGCCATGATCATCGGCTCGTCGTGATTGCCGGGGATCCACCGCGCCGGGGCAGCGATCTGCGCGCTCATCTGGCGAAACTGCTGGTATGACTCCAGTGTGCCGTCCTGGGAGATATCGCCGGTGGCCAGAATCAGGTCGATCTGCGGCTGCTGCCCCAGCACCAATTCGATGACCTTTTGCAGGCTTTGACGGGTGTTCATGCCCAGCAGCGTGCTATCCGCTTCAGCGAATAAATGGCTGTCGGACAACTGCACCAGCAACGCCGCATCGGCGGTGGTCAACGTGGATACGCTCGGCAAGGCGCTCTCCCAGGGCAAAAGCACGGAATCGGTCAGGTGCCGCAATTATGCTGGGGGATGAGCGAAAGGGGAAACCGACGAACCGGACGCAGTTCACAACTAGCGAACGACTTCGTACTCGTGCCCCAGGGCCAGACAATGGCTCAGCCATTCCCCCAGGAACAGATTGAGCTGGGCCTTTTCATCCGGCTGATGCATCGCGGCGTTCGGGTAAGGATAGATGCCGCGAAAGCGTCGTGCATGTTCGGCGCTGATCACTTCGGCCATGCGCGCGTCGTGATAGACCTGAACCTCCAGTTGCGGCACCGGCAACCACGGCAGGCTGTGTTCCTGACGCACCTGCAACGTGGTGGTGTACGGACAGGTCTGCAGCACTTCGAGGGCCAGTACGCCGAGCATCTGCTCGCCCTGGGTCACGGCAATGCGCCGTGCCTCGGGGTCATTGCGCATGTCCGGCACCAGTCGCATCAGGCGCGCGTAGTTGGCCTCGCAGGCAGCTTGCAGCCCCGCCAGGTCAACCCGATAACGATCGCGCAGCTTGTTTACGACCATAGCCCCCTCACTTCGGCGCGGTTGAGCGCCAGCCACTGCAAGGCGATGATGCTCGCCGCATTGGCAATGCGTCCGTCACGGACAGCCTGCAAGGCATCTTCAAAGGCCCAGACCGTGACGCGGATATCTTCTGCCTCTTCCTCCAGCCCATGCAGGCCGCCTACGCCTTCGGTGCTGCAACGCCCCAGAAACAAGTACACGAATTCGTTGCTGCCACCCGGCGACGGGAAATATTGGGTCATCGGCCACAGGGCCTTGATGTCCAGTCCAGCTTCCTCCTGCGCCTCGCGGTGAGCAACCTCTTCCGGCACTTCTGCCTTGTCGATCAGACCGGCGACCAGTTCCACCAGCCACGGGTTGTCGGTCTTGCCCAGGGCGCCGACGCGAAACTGCTCGATCAGCACCACTTCGTCGCGCTGCGGATCGTAAGGCAGCAGGCACACCGCGTCGTGACGCACGAAGACCTCACGGTCGATCTCGCGACTCATGCCGCCAGCGAACAATTCATGGCGCAGGTGCAAACGGTCGAGCTTGTAGAAACCCTGGTAGCAGCGCTCGCGCTTTACGACATCAACGGTGGCCGGCGTGGCGTTGGCAAAATCAGTCATGAACATCCTCTTTACTGCAAATCCGATACGAGGTTCCTTGTTGTCACTGGCAACCCCGACTTCGCGCCATCCTAACGCGCTCGTGATGATTGATGCAGCCCCTTTACCGTCAGCGGGATGGACGGTGGCGGCGAAACCCACTCTAATTAGCTTAGTGGCGAACTGACTGCTTCGGCGAGAGTCGAAGCGGATAACTTTTTGCCTTCCCCTGTTTCAGAAAGGACGCCCATGTCGCTTTTCAAAATTGCCTCTGTGGCCACCATCGCCCTGACCCTGGGCGCCTGCGCCAACCTGTTCCAGCCCAACTACCGCACGCCGCTGGAAACCACCCGCGACGCATCGGAAACCCTGAAACCCGGTTGCTCCAACCCGGACTGCCCGCTGGTGAACATCGACACCCTGCACTTCCCGGCCGAGCCTGCCCTGGACGGCATTATCGAAAAACGCCTGCTGCAAATGACCCGCACCGAGGCGAATGAACCGGTAGCGCCAACGCTGGCGGCCTATCGCGAGCAGTTCCTGCGCACCGCTGGCCCGCGCAACAGCAGCTATTTGCAGGCCAAGGTACGCGAACAGCATGACGGCTTGGTGATCATCGAGCTGTCGAGCTACCTCGACACCGGCGGCGCCCATGGCACCCCGGGTCGCGGTTTCATCAACTACTCGCGCCAGCAGCATAAAGTGCTGAACCTGTCGGACATGTTGCTGCCGGGTCAGGAAGAGGCGTTCTGGAAGGCCGCGCAAGTGGCGCACAACAGCTGGCTGATCAGCACCAAGCTCGATCAGGAAGCCGAGTTCGTGAAGAACTGGCCGTTCGTGAAAACTCCGAATGTGGCGCTGACCTACGGTGGCGTGATCCTCAAGTACGACGTGAGCACCCTCGCGCCTTACGCGCTGGGCCACGTCGAACTGAAGATTCCTTACCCGCGTCTGAACGGCATCGTCAAACCCGAGCTGTTTCCGGGCCGTAACTGAAGGCTCGACCGAGCACCAGTTGCAACAGCCCTGCCAGCACCAGTGCCGGCAGGGTCGCGCCGACGTCCGGATACAAGTTCGCCAGCAAGTGGTAGGTGCTGATCCCGCCCAGCCACGCCAACAGCGCCGGCCAGCGCAATGCGGCTGACGCGACCTGAGCACTGCGCTTGCGCAGGATGAAGTGATCCACCAGCACCACGCCGAACAGCGGCGCGAACACCGAGCCGATCAGCAACAGGAAATTCTGGTACTGCGCCAATGGCGCCAGCAGCGCGATCAGCGTGCAAAGCACGCCGATGGCCAAGGCCAGATGCTCGACTTTCAAGCGCAGCAGAATCCCGCTCGATACTGCCGCCGAGTGAATATCGGCAAACGCGTTTTCCGATTCGTCGAGCAGAATCAGCAACAGCGGAATCCCCAGGCCGGCACCGGCCAAAGCCAGCAGCAACGCATTGACTTCACCGCTCGGCGCGAACGCCAGGGTGTAGGCCACGCCGAGGCTCATCAGCCAGAAATTGCCGATGAAGAAACCGATGGCCGTGCCACCGAAGACGTTCTTCGCACGCTTGCCGAACCGCGAATAGTCAGCGATCAGCGGCAGCCACGACAGCGGCATCGCAATGGCAATGTCAAAGCCCACGGCGAACGGCATCGAACCGTCCCCGGCACGCGCCCAGAGTGCCGCCAGATCGGCCTTGGCAAACAGGTTCCAGGTCAGCCAGATGCACGCGCCGAGGATCAGCCAGATGCCCCACTTGCGCAGGATCTTGCGCACGAAGGTCAGCGGCCCGCTGACCGCGAGCAAGGTGGCCAGCGCACCGAAGCACAGGGTCCAGAGCATCGGACTGGCCCACAGCGAACCTTCGCTGAACGCCCGGGTGCCGAGCAGACTGGCGGCGTCGCGCATGACGATGATTTCGAACGAGCCCCAACCAATCAGCTGCAGCAGGTTAAGCAGCGCCGGCAGGCTCGCGCCTTTACCGCCGAGGCTGAGTTTCAGCGCGGCCATCGACGACAGGCCGGTGTCGCTGCCGATCACACCCACAGCAGCCAGCAGCAGGACGCCGACCAGAGTGCCGAGGAAAATTGCCAGCAGTGAACCCGACAAGCCCAGACCGGGCGCGAGCAAGGCACCGGTCTGCAACACCATCAGGCCGATGCCGAGGGAAAACCACAGGGAAAACAGATCGCGACCGCCGAACACACGCTTGTCAGCGGGCACGGCGAGGTCGGGGGAATAAGTGCTGGGTTGAATGCTCAAGGGGGTTGATCTCACAGGAGTGATAGCTACAAGTTGCAAGCCACAAGCGGCAAGAAAAAGCAGGTTTCGCATCTGCTTTTATCTTGCTGCCTGTAGCTTGCCGCTTACACTTTTTTATAAAGCTGACTGCCTTCCTTCTTGAACCGCTCGGCCTGTTCCGCCAGGCCTTGGGCGACGTCCACGTCGACCGCGTCGATCCGCTGGTTGGCCGCGTATTCGCGGACTTCCTGAGTGATCTTCATCGAGCAGAATTTCGGCCCGCACATCGAGCAGAAGTGCGCGACCTTGGCCGAATCCTTCGGCAGGGTTTCATCGTGATACGAACGGGCGGTGTCCGGATCGAGGCCGAGGTTGAACTGGTCTTCCCAACGGAATTCGAACCGCGCCTTGCTCAGGGCATTGTCGCGAATCTGTGCGCCCGGGTGACCCTTGGCAAGGTCGGCGGCATGTGCGGCAATCTTGTAGGTGATGATCCCGGTTTTCACGTCATCCTTGTTCGGCAAGCCGAGGTGCTCCTTCGGCGTCACGTAGCAGAGCATGGCGCAACCGAACCAGCCGATCATCGCCGCCCCGATACCCGAGGTGATGTGGTCGTAGCCCGGCGCAATGTCGGTGGTCAGCGGGCCAAGGGTGTAGAACGGCGCCTCGTCGCAGCACTCGAGCTGCTTGTCCATGTTCTCTTTGATCAACTGCATCGGCACGTGCCCCGGGCCTTCGATCATGCACTGCACGTCGTGCTTCCAGGCAATCTTGGTCAGCTCGCCGAGGGTTTCCAGTTCGCCGAATTGCGCTTCGTCGTTGGCGTCGGCAATCGAGCCCGGACGCAGGCCGTCGCCCAACGAGAAGCTGACGTCGTAGGCCTTCATGATTTCGCAGATTTCGTCGAAGTGGGTGTAGAGGAAGTTCTCTTTGTGGTGCGCCAGGCACCACTTGGCCATGATCGAACCGCCACGGGAAACGATGCCGGTCACGCGCTTGGCGGTCAGCGGCACGTAGCGCAGCAACACGCCGGCGTGGATGGTGAAATAGTCGACGCCCTGCTCGGCCTGCTCGATCAGCGTGTCGCGGAACAGCTCCCAGGTCAGGTCTTCAGCAACGCCATTGACCTTCTCCAGCGCCTGGTAGATCGGCACGGTACCGATCGGCACTGGCGAGTTGCGGATGATCCACTCGCGGGTTTCGTGAATGTGTTTGCCGGTGGACAAGTCCATCACGGTGTCCGAACCCCAGCGAATGCCCCAGGTCAGTTTCGCCACTTCTTCTTCGATGGACGAACCCAAAGCGCTGTTGCCGATGTTGCCGTTGATCTTCACCAGGAAGTTACGGCCGATGATCATCGGTTCCAGTTCGACGTGGTTGATGTTGGCCGGAATGATCGCGCGGCCACGGGCGATTTCTTCGCGAACGAATTCAGCGGTGATTTCTTTCGGGATGCTCGCACCGAAGCTGTGGCCGGCGTGTTGCTGGTTCAACAGGCCAGCGGCGCGGGCCTCTTGCAACTTCATGTTTTCGCGGATGGCGACGTATTCCATCTCGGCGGTGATGATGCCTTTGCGCGCGTAGTGCATCTGGCTGACGTTGGCCCCGGCCTTGGCGCGGCGCGGGTTGTTGACGTGGGCGAAACGCAGCTTGGTCAGTTCCGGGTCGGCGAGGCGTTCCTGGCCGAAGTTGGAACTCAGGCCTGGCAGACGCTCGGTGTCGCCACGGTCGTCGATCCACGCCGAACGCACGTCACCCAGGCCTTTGCGCACGTCGATCACCACGTTCGGATCGGTGTACGGGCCCGAGGTGTCATACACGGTGACCGGCGCGTTGATTTCGCCGCCGAAGTCGGTCGGCGTCACATCGAGGGTGATTTCGCGCATCGGCACGCGGATGTCCGGGCGCGAGCCCTGAACGTAGACTTTTTGCGAACGGGTGAACGGCTGAACCGACTGCTCATCGACCTTGGCCGAGTCACTCAGGTTGATCGCGTTTTTTGCTTTTGTAGTCATCACGGGCTCTCCAGACAGCATCCAGGCAATGGATTGTCGGAGCAGAACCTGAAAGGCACGGACGCACCAGGACCGGTGCTGTGCATCGTCGTCGAGCGTTCGATTGTCGAACAATATCCCGGACGAAGCACAAGAGGACTCGCCGGGTGACGAGAAATCTTGTTCCCTACGCAGGCGCTAACCTGATCAGGTTCAACGGGATCCGAAATTATTCGATCTCAGCCTCATAGCAAGGCACCCCGACAAGAACCCGGCCAGTCTAGACACAACCGACAAGGAACGCCAACACCGCAGCAAACACCATGATGAATGGCGCAATTACCGGGACTTGCAGGATTGTTGCCGCACGATTGCACAACTACACTCGCTTTGCCCTGTGCGCCTTGACGCTGCGGGAGCTGCGCCTTAGCCTTGGCGCGCACATTATTTTCGTAATATTTCTTGCTAGGGATCGCCTCATGCTGCGCAAACTTTCACTGGCTCTTGCCGTGTCTTGTGCGTCCAACGCAATGGCCTGGGCAGCAGAAGCGCCCTTGTCGACCAAGACCGATCTGGTCAGCGTCTATCAGGAAGCCGTCGACAACAACGCCGATCTGGCCGCTGCCCGCGCCCAGTACGGCGCGCAGAAAGAAGTGGTGCCACAGGCTCGCGCCGGGTTGCTGCCCAACCTGTCCGGCGGCGCCGAAGTCGCCGACGTGCGCACCTCGATCGACCAGCCTTCGGCCAATGCCACTCGCAGCGCGCATTCCTATCAGGCGACGCTGGCTCAGCCATTGTTCCGCGCCGACCGCTGGTTCCAGTACCAGGCGGCCAAGGACGTCAACGAGCAGGCCGCGCTGCAACTGTCGGCCACCGAGCAGAACCTGATCCTGCAATCGGCCGAAAGCTATTTCAACGTGCTGCGCAGTCAGGACAATCTGGCCTCGACCAAGGCTGAAGAAGCCGCGTTCAAGCGTCAGCTCGACCAGTCCAACGAACGCTTCGATGTGGGCCTGTCGGACAAGACTGACGTGCTGCAATCGCAAGCCAGTTACGACACCGCGCGCGCCAACCGCATCGTTGCCCAGCGTCAGGTCGACGATGCCTTCGAAGCACTGATCACCTTGACCAACCGTCAGTACAACTCGATTCAGGGCATCGTCCATACACTACCGATCCTGCCGCCGGCGCCGAACGACGCCAAGGCCTGGGTCGACACCGCCGCCAAACAGAACCTCAATCTGCTGGCGAGCAACTTTGCGGTCAGTTCCGCCGAACAGACCCTCAAGCAGCGCAAGGCCGGCCACTTGCCGACCCTCGACGCCGTGGCCAAATACGAGAAAGGTGACAACGACGCCCTCGGCTTCGCCAACCCGAACGCCTTCGGCACCCCCTACGGTGGCAACGTCGATCAGCGCACGCTGGCCTTGCAACTGAACATCCCGATCTACAGTGGCGGACTGACCAGCTCGCAAGTGCGCCAGTCCTATGCGCAACTGGATCAGAGCGAGCAGCAGCGTGAAGCCCTGCGCCGGCAGGTTGTCGAAAACACCCGCAACCTGCACCGCGCGGTCAATACCGATGTCGAGCAGGTGCAGGCGCGCCGCCAGTCGATCATCTCCAACCAGAGCGCCGTGGAAGCCACGGAAATCGGCTATCAGGTGGGTACACGCAACATCGTCGATGTGCTCGATGCCCAGCGTCAGCTGTACACCTCGGTGCGCAACTACAACAACACCCGCTACGACTACATCCTCGACAACCTGCGCCTCAAGCAGGCGGCGGGGACGTTGAACCCGGGTGACCTGCAGGACCTGACGCGCTATCTCAAAGCCGACTACAACCCGGACAAGGACTTCTTGCCGCCGGATCTGGCCAAGGCCGCCGAGGCACAGCTCAAGGCCCGGCCTTAATCCAGAAACCCGCAGAAATGCGGGTTTTCGTTGCCTGATCATTGTCGCCTGACAAATCCGCCCTTGCGCCGCCCTTGCGGATAGATGGACCGCTGCGCCTTGTCCAGATGACCACCTTGACGCACGAAACTGACCGCTTCATTGTTTCGCCGACTACGCATCCAGGTGATCCATCCCAGTAGCTCAGCGTGCCCCAACGCTTCGATCAATAACAAAAACTGTCGCCGCCAGCGTGTACTGGCCCCCATGCCCAGCCCGGAACTGCGCTTGAGATCCGGGATGCTTTGACCATTCATCACCCCTTTCACGAAGTCTAGCCAGAGGTCAGGCCGGATCATCCCTTCCAATGGCGTTCCAGACAGAATGGAAAAGCAGGTCACACAGGGGTCACATTTGAACTTGGGACGAATCCCTGTGATTCGATAGGTTCGATCGCCTTTACACTTGGGGCATATCGCGTGCCGGGCATTGAGCATCGTTTCGATCCAGGCCATGACCGCTTGCTGCTGCGCAGCAATATGCTCGGGGGCTTGCAGGTTTTCCCGGTAATGTCGCGTCGTCCACCACTGATACAACTCAGGGCACTCTTCGGCCATCACCTCGCGGGTTGCTTTGCCCCAACTGAAATAGACCTTATGGTTCATTCCCAGACGAGGCGCTATCTGGACACTGGACCAGCCGGCCAACAAGTAAAGCGCAAACGTGGACCACAGCTCCATACGGCGCAGATTGGCGAACGGCGTATCGCTCAGACTGTTGCAGCCTTTCTGACATGAGCCGCAGTAGTAGTACGGTAGCCGACGGGCCGGATGAGTCTGGCAGGTCAGATTGGTGTTGCTACACCATGGGCAAAACTTCACTCGCCGATACGGCAATTCGTGCAGATAGCGGATCAACCGATTGGCGTCGGGCCGCAGGTGCATCGGGAGACGGACCTCGTAGTCCGGCAAATCGCCTTGTCCGGGGATGGGCAGATCGGGCAGTCGAGACGTCATTGGCTCAGCACCGACTCATCAGCAAGGCTTGCTCGGCTAGCTCAGCTTCGCGCTGAGCGATGGCAGCTTCCAGCTCTGGGGAACGTTTGGCCCAGTCATCCGCAGGGAGTGGTTTTGACCATTCGATGATGTCGGGATGGGGCAATTCCGGTGGGTGGGAAAGCTTCCAGTCCTGCAGCTTTTCCGCCAGATAAGTGCCCAGAAGCGTTATGCAGAAAACTCCCCACAGGACGCTCAACACTTCCCCTTTGCGCAAGTCGACAAGGAGCGATCCGATTTGGGTTTCTTCGTAAGGCGCGATACCCACCCGACTGTCGGGGACAGCCTCAGGTCCGATTTCCATGTAACTGCGTATGCACTCCCACAATGCCATCGCGGTAGTGCCGCCGCCGCAGTTGAAGCCTAGGGAAAAGTGTCTGTTGTCTTCCGTGGCGTGCGGGTCTGGATTTTCGAAACCGATGACCAGTAGACCCATTGTGGCTTTACCGGCCTGACTGACGGATGACTGCTGAGTGGCGGCGGCCGTTACGGTTTCCCACGGGACAATCCAATATTCACCGTTGTCGCGGGGCACGCAGACTTCGCGGCGTTGGCGGTTGAAGCGTAAGGGTAAGGGGACTTCGCGGAAGAGGCCTTGGATTACGAATAGGATAGGAACCCCCACGATGATTAACCCACCGCCCCATATCAGTGGATCGGGAGTGATGTAATTCAAAAGTACGAACAACAATGCCATCGGCCACAAGATCATCACTGCAGATCCGATGCTGTAGTTGCCAATATCAAGAAACACCTCGTTCTTGCGCCAGATGGTGTTGAGCACATCAGAAGGCTTTTCACCCGTAGGAATGGGCAACGGCGCCAAGTAATCATTGCGCGAAAACATTCCTTTTTTCGTAGTGCCTGCCGGTGGCGTACTCATGCCTGTGCCTCAACTCGTCCGGCCAACTCGGTTTCGCGTTTGGCAATGGCCTCTTCCAACTCGGCGGAACGTTTGGCCCAATCATCCGCAGGGAGTGGTTTTGACCATTCGATGATGTCGGGATAGGGCAGATCGGGTGGCGGATTCAACTTCCAACGCTCTAGCACATCGATCAGCAAAGTGTTGAATATGAATATTCCGCAGAACCCTTCCCAGAGAACGGTTACGAACCAGCCTCTTAACTTCGCTGCTTTGATCAAATCATCCAGATAAGTCGCCCAGATTCCTTTTGATCTGTCGAAACGGGCGGTTTGATCCTCAACAGCCTCTGGCCCGATCTCCATATAACTGCGCATGCATTCCCACAGAGCCATCGCCGTGGTGCCACCGCCACAGTTGAAGCCCAGCGAAAAGTGCTTGTTGTCTTCCGTGGCTTGCGGGTCGGGGTTTTCGAAACCGATGACCAGCAGACCCATGGTTGCTTTACCAGCCTGACTGACGGATGACTGCTGAGTGGCGGCGGCTGTTACGGTTTCCCACGGGACAATCCAGTATTCACCGTTGTCGCGGGGCACGCAGACTTCGCGGCGTTGGCGGTTGAAGCGTAAGGGTAAGGGGACTTCGCGGAAGAGGCCTTGGATTACGAATAGGATAGGAACCCCCACGATGATTAACCCACCGCCCCATATCAGTGGATCGGGAGTGATGTAATTCAAAAGTACGAACAACAATGCCATCGGCCACAAGATCATCACTGCAGATCCGATGCTGTAGTTGCCAATATCAAGAAACACCTCGTTCTTGCGCCAGATGGTGTTGAGCACATCAGAAGGCTTTTCACCCGTAGGAATGGGCAACGGCGCCAAGTAATCATTGCGCGAGAACATCCCTTTTTTCGTAGTGCCTGCCGGTGGCGTGCTCATCGCTTGTCCTTGGGTTGCAGATAAGTGGCGCCAGGGTGATCCTCGCCGAGCGGGTAATTCGGTACACGATCAATTTCGGGTGTTGGGTCGTTTCTCAGCGCTATGACTCCCGTGGAGTCGTTCAAGGTAAAAGCAAGCCCGCGCTCCCCGCCGATAAAACTCCGAGCGCCGAGTATTGCGGTCAGTGGGGTGCGATAACGCAACCGAAGTGAAACCGTGCTGGGTGGAGTGCCCAAAACGTTCGAAAGCTTGTTAAACGGGCCACTCAGGCGTAAACCCTGACCTTCCTTGCACGGTATCCACTCGCAACGGCTGCTGGCCAGCCAGTGAGGCGTCATATCTCGCCATGGCCGCGGCGCTTTGTAGCCATTGGTGGGGCTGTTCTTGATCAGATGTCGGTAGCCCTGAGTATCCACCGGGTCGCCGACCATGCTCAGTTCCAGATAGACACTGTCTGGCTCGGCGCCCGGCAAGTCGATGGTCAGAGAATTAATGGCGCTGACGAAAGCCAGGCCGGAACGGCCATTATCAGGCGCTGGATCAGAACTGCTTTGCATGGTGACCCGAGGCGTATAGAGGATGAGGTACAAACGGTCGAGTTCGTCCTGCTGGGCTTTAGGCGGAATAGGTGCCAGATCGTTAGCCCGCGTTTTAGACCAGCAGCAATTGTTAAGGAAGTTTTGCAGCGGCGTTTTCTCGAAAATCCAGGCAGTCAAATACAGCAAACCTAACCCGGCAATAATCCAGTTCAGCGGCCCCATGTACAGCGTGTAACGCAAGATAGCGACTTCGACTTCCACCAAGCCTGCCAAGGCTCTACCAGTTTGCGCCATTCCCAACAATGCCTGGGCGCCAAAAGCACCTACTTGACTAGCGACCACGGCTTGGCGCATTTCCAACCAAGGATCAACATGTGTATTTACTTTCTCTAACTGAACTTGCAGAGACCTGTATTCATTCACAGAGGCTGCAAATGACAACCCACCAATCACCCCACCAAACAACGTAAGCATCGGTGCCGCAGATGAACGAATAAAAAACCGATCCTTCCCCAACCCCATCCGCACCTGACTATCAACAACCGCCACCAAAGCCGCCGCCCCATACAAACTCGCCGATACGGTCTCATTCACCCGCCGGGCATCCATCCCCTCCAGCACCCCGGCCTCGCTCAAATAGTTCTGCACATTCACCACGTTCACCAACAACGCCGCCAACGGCACCACTCCCCCGCTGTTGACCACCACTGGCGAATTCACAATCCGCTCCACCCGCCCAACGCCAATGGCTTTCCCGGTCTTGTTCACCCATTCACCCAACGCCTCGGCCCGTTGCCCCAACAATTTCCACGCCGGGCGCACGCCCTCGGTCACGAATTGCAAACGGCTCTCAGCGCCCAACCTCGCGGCAATAAAAATGCTCATCCAGGACGCGCTGAAGCCCTTGTCACCCTTGAGCAGCAGCAAAGCCGCGCCCAGCCGATTGACCAGCACGCTCCATTGGCTGCCGGCATCCCGAGCCATGCTTGCGATGTGATCAAGCACTGCCACGCTCAACGGCGCCAAGGCCTGATGGGTGGCGCTGAGGTTGTCGGCGGACAGTGCGGCCATCAACTCGCCGAGGCGCGAGGCGTTGTTGACCGCCACCTCGAGCGACGGCGTCCAGGCGTGGAACAACTGCCGGAGTGCGCCACCGTCGGCGGTGCGCACGTAGTCGGCGTATTGCTCGGCGCCCTGGGCGCGGATGCATTGCGCGGTCAGGCAACCGGTGGCGAGTTCGGTCAGCCACTGGCGAGTTTCAAGGTCGTCGTAATCGACAAACCAGGTACCGCTGGCGGAGCGTTTCAGGTACACGCCACGGTCGGCGAACAGTGCGGTGTGGCGTTGTTCGAGTTGTTGATAATGCGCAGCGGCGGTGTCAGTGAACCAGGTGTTCATGGCGTCGAGGTCGATGTACTCGCCGACCTTGGCGCTGAACGCATGGCTGTTGAGGTTGGCGTGTTTTTGCGCGCGATATTCACGGACAACGGCCTCTGCCTCGTAGTACAGGTCCGCCGGTATAAACGCCCGCACCGGGCCGACAATCGCCGCGATCCGCGCATCACGAGCCGCAGCTTCGACCTGAGTCGGCCGACCGCCGTACTGACGGGCGCGGGTTTCAGCCCTGAGTTCTTCATCCAGCCGATCCTGGGTATCAAGCATGATCTGGCCCTGCTCGGGCGTGAGGCTGATGTCGCGATCCTTGTAGCGATAACTGAGATTACCGGCCAGTTCGGCGCCATCCTCGCTGATCAAACTGCGCACAAACCCGCCGATGCTCAGGCGCAGATTGTTCTCGCCGAGCCATTTTTCGTGGCCGGTTTCCAGCCATTCCTGTTCGTGGTTGATGTCGCGCAACACACCCAGATCGTCGTCCAGGCAGGCGAAGACAGCGAACAGCCCCCCGGTGTGTGCCTGGGCGTTTTCCAGCCAATCCCGCGTGCCCTGCCCGTCCCATGGCTCGGCGCTCCATTCGCCCGGTGGCTCGTCACTGGCGTCGGGATATTGATCGAGAACTTTGTGACGCTCACGAATACGATGCCTGGCGTCTGTGTAGGCCTTGATGTTGGTCGGGGTCGGGTTCGCTAACAGCGTCGCGCCGAGTGCGTCGGTGTCCTCGGCGTTTTTTTGCTGATCGGCTTTCATCGACCGGGCGTAGCTGTCAGGGATGAGTTCGGCCATGACCTCGTCGGCCTTCTGCAGCGGTGGGCAGTGCGGGGCCTGTAATTCGTCGGCCACCGTGCGCAGGGCAATGTGGCGCATATGCTGGCTGCGTTTGGCGCTGCTGTCGCTCAGCGACTGGCAGTGCTCGGCGTTTAACGGGAACTCGCTGTAAAGCATCCAGGCGTCGTGGATTTTTTGCAGCGCCAGGCCCGTCAATGTCGCGTCGAGTACCGGAGTGGCCGGCGCGTCCAACGCCTGTTCCTGCAACAGCCCCTGTGGCGAAACAGCAAAACGCTTGAGCGGCCCCTGATGCTGCCAGAGGTACACAAACCCTGCCCGCAAACGACGTGCGGCCATCGGCCGACTCTCGGGCGCGATAGCGGGAACGCAACAAACGTGCTCAGATTTTTCGTGCGCCAGCGCGTAGCGAACCGGTACGACAAACAGTTCGGGCTGACTGGCAGGGCATGGATGCACCAGGCCGTTGATGTCCACGTGGGGCTGGGCTTTGGCCGCGCGTTCGGCCTGAGCGGCCTCATCGACCATGGCCAGTTTTTCGGCGCTCATCGCGTGAAGTCCTTGTCGTTCAGTAACTGGTGCGTCAATGCACGGTTGAGGTTGTCCAAGCGCTGGCGCGGCAGGAGTCCGGGTTCGGCCAGTAACTGCCTGTATGCAGCGTGCTCAGGGCCATCGGGGAAGTCAGCGCCCAACACCACACAGAAACGCACCCAGAGAAAGACTTCATCGACGGCACTGAAGCCGCTTCGTGCAGCACTGGCCTGACAGTCCATGGCCCACTGCTGCAAAGCAGTCGAAGCCAGTGAACCAAGGGATTTGGGGAAGTGACATTGACCGTATTCGATCAATTGCCGGGCGAAACACGTGCGTTTGGCAGTGTTCAATTGATCGAGTTGTTCCGCTGTCAGCAGCAACCACGGCTTATCCGCATACGGGATCGCAGGTTGCTCGGTTTGCTGATGGATTTGTGACTCCGGCAGACGGATCAGCCGTACCGGCCCCATCAACCTATCCCGTTCGGGCGCGGGCAAGTCCATCAGCCACAACGCGGTGATACGGGGGTCGTAGAACCGAAAGAAAACCGTCGCTGCCCCCTCGACACGGGCATGGATCAAGCTGCGCAAATGCTCCTGCACCTGACTTTCGTCGGCCGCCGACTCCAGCCAGATGCCCGCCGTTGCGCTCCACTCCTGCGAAAAAACCTTTGCCAGCGGGCTATCGGGCACGACGCCGATCAGCACGGGACCGACACTTTCCAAATGGCTGTAGGCGGTGCGCTGATAAAGCGAGTGAACCGTCGCGCCGCCCGTCATTTCAAACAGACGATCCGAAAGGTTTTCGATCTGGACTCGATCCAGCAACAGGTAAGCCCGATTCATGCGTTCACCTGCGCCAGTTTTTCGCACACGGCGCAGACTGAAGCGGCTTGCTCTGCGGCCTGAGCCAGCGCGGCTATTTGCGGGGTAATGGACAGCGCGATCAGCACCTGTGAATCGTCGGGCACTGCCGCCAACGCGGTCTGCGGCGCGACACCTGTCATCGGCGCGCCCCCCTCGACGATGGCCACACTGCTGAAGATCCCGCCCGCATTGATCACGAGGTGATGGCCGCCAGCAGTCAGCGTCAGGCTCGTGCCGGCATCAATCACCACCTGACTGGCCGTAACCCGCGCATGCGGGCCGGCCTGAATCACCAGCGTGCCTTGCGCCGTGGTGCTGCTGTTGCCGCTGATGCTGAGCAGGTCGTCGCGGCCGATCACCGTGTTGCGCGTACCGTCGGTGGTGTGGCGCTCGTCAGCCTTGATCAGGCTGGTGCTGTGGTTGTCCACCTGCTCGAAACGGTCGCGGCGGATTTGGTTGTGGCTGTCGTTGAGTATCAGTTGTTCGAAATCACGTTCGGCGCGCAGGTAGATTTTTTCCTGGCCGGCGCGGTCTTCGATCATCAGTTCGTTGTAACCGCCGGTGTGCGGTGAACTGTGGCTGCGCAGTACGGTTCGGGTCTTCTGTTCGGGCAAGGTGCAGGGCGCAGACTTGACCTTGTTGGGCACGCAACCGGTGATCAGCGGTTTGTCCGGATTACCTTCGAGAAAGGTCACCACCACTTCCATGCCGATGCGTGGAATCGTCACCGAACCGAAGCCTTCTCCGGCCCAACTCGACGACACCCGAATCCAGCAACTGCTGCGCTCGCTGTTGAGTTCGGCGCGGTCCCAGTTGAATTCGCACCTCACTCGGCCATATTCGTCGCAATAGATTTCTTCACCGGGAGGCCCCGTGACCCGTGCGGTCTGGCAGACCAGCGGACGACGCGGTGTCGGCAGCGGCGCACGAAACACCACCTCGGCAGGAATCACGCTGAAGGTGTTGCGATAACCCTGAGTGAAACCGTCGGTGTCTTTCGTGTCGCTGGTAATCGCTTCCTCAAGCACCTGAGGCTGTCGCCCAGTGTGAGATACGCTGAGCAACAGCCACAGGTCATTGCAGCTTTTGCGCGGGTGTTCGGTCAGTTCGAACAGATGGCCGCAGCGCAGATTTGCCTGATCGCTTTGACCCTGGCCCAATTCATAGTCGCTGCGATGGCGCTCCAGCGCCTGCCGGGCCCATTGCTTGCCGGACTTTTCGTTCTCGATCAACAGCGGATAGCGGTAATCCTCCAGCGTCGGGGTGAACTCGGCGGTGAAGCGGCTTTCGATCAGCAGGCTCGGCCGTTTGAGGTCATAGTCGCGGCGAGTAACGGTGCTGGTGCGTGTGCTTTTGCGCACGCTGAAACGGCTGACCACCGGATGCTCCGCAACCATCCCGCTATCTTGCTGATACGGCGTGGCGCCGAGGGTGGGCAGAAACACCTGATCGTCGGTGAACACCAGCAAATGGCCGTCCGCCGAGTGCTGGTGATGCCAGGCGATGCCGTCTTCGGCGCACAGGCGCTGGATGAACTCTAGATCGGATTCGCCGTACTGAGTGCAGTAATCACGCGGCGGGTTCGCCGTGACATGAAAGGTAAAGGCATCACCCTGAATGCCATGTCCCTTGAGTACCTGCGCGATGATCTGCGGCACCGTGCGCTGCTGGAAAATCCGCTGATCGTGGCTGAACTGCAAGTAATGCAGCGCCGGCACCAGCGTCAGGTGATAACGGGTCAGGCGCTTGCCGGCCTCACCGACCAGGACGTCTTCGATACGCCCATGAATACCTTCACCGTTGTGGCCAAACTGCAAAAACGCAGGCTGGCTGAGCAGGCGTTCCAGATCGAAATCCGGATGCTCGCTAACCAGTTCGATGTGGAGTGTATAGAGGGTGCTGATCGCTTCGGTGCCATTGAATGCCAGCACCTGAAAGTCGTGACGGATAGCAGGAATCTGCAACGCAAAATGCGCGGCATTGGCCGACCGGAACATACGCTTATCCTTAAGCAAAGAGGAAAAGAGCGCGATGTCCAAACCGTCCTTGGTTCGTGCTCGCGAAAACTGGCCAGCACGCTAACAAGACAAAAAAAAGATAGATGTAGGGGGATTCCCCAAAGCCTGAAGGACACTTCCTCAAAGCCAACGATGGACCTGAGGCGAGGGAGCTTGCTCCCTCGCCTCAGGTTTGGTTTTTCCTCAGCGAATCAGTCTGCCCAGCCCGTCCAGCAAGCGCTGCAACGCCCCCTGATTGCGGCGCATCACCGCCAGCCCGGCCTCGGCCATGCGCTGGGCATCGCGCGGTAATTCGAACAGGCGCTGCACTTCCACCGCCAGCCCTTCGGCATCATCCACTTCCGCCAGTGCGCCGGCTTCGCGCAACTGCGCGGCGATGTCGAGGAAATTGAACAGGTGCGGGCCGCTGAGCACCGGCTTGGCCAGGGCCGCCGGCTCCAACAG
>NZ_QAIU01000496.1:0-1694 GCF_003061205.1 Pseudomonas sp. HMWF006 | reverse complement strand
GAAGAATACCTGCCCACCCCGTCCCTGCCCAGCGCCTGGTTGGACAAAACCTTCGCCGATTACTGCCGCGATCTGGCAGCGCTGAAAGAGTTATCCACAATCGGCTCGCCAGATTGGTCGACACTCGAAGCCGCCAGTTGGCAGCGGTTGGCCGAAGTTCGCAACCTTGAATTGCTTCGCGGATTGTTCCGACGACCACTGGAGCTTTGGCTGAATCTGGATCGGGCACTTTTCCTCCTCGAACAGGGATACGTCGTACGCCTCGGCACCTTTTGCGACACCTCACTCACACCGCGTAACTTACTGCTGCTCGCCGAACGCGCTTAAAACGTTACAGCCTGTGGATAACTCTGTTGATGGATTTGCCGTGGATCCAATATCTGCGCCTGTTTCGTCGCCTTAACGACACTGGTCATTTTTTGTTCACATAAATAAAAAACCTGTAAAACAGGGATTTGCGAACAAAATGAGAACGCGTCCACAAAATCCCCGCCACACCACGCTACGCTGCTTCCCGTTGTGCATAAGCTTCAGATCGAAATGACATAACCGCCGAATCACGGACCGTTTCAGCGGGAAATTGCGCCTGCCCTTCACCCTTGCTATACAGGCTCACACCGTGCAGGCAGCACACAGACGAACAAGAACAATCCGACCAACAGGGAGTGACCGTGACTTTCATTTCATACGCACAGAACTTCGAGGATATTCGCCTGTGGCGCGCGTTCAAATTCTTTGAAAACGGCTTCTATATCGATGTCGGCGCCAATGATCCGGTTCACGACTCGGTGACCAAGGCCTTCTATGACCGCGGCTGGAGCGGCGTCAACATCGAGCCGATGCAAAACTACCACGATGCCCTGTGCCAACAGCGCCCGCGCGACACAACCCTGCAATGCATTGCCAGTGATACGCCCGGCGAAGTGACGTTCTACGCCATCCCTGACACCGGCCTGTCCACCGCCGACCCGCTGGTCGCTCAGGAGCGCAAGGATGCCGGCTTCGAAGTACAGAGCCTGACGGTAAAAGCCCGCACCCTGACATCAATCTGCGAAGAACACGCCACCGACCGGGACATCCACTTCCTGAAAATCGACGTCGAAGGCCACGAAGAAACCATGCTGCGCGGCATGGACTTCAGCCGCTTCCGCCCGTGGATCCTCATCATCGAAACCCCGTTTGAACGCGACCACACCTGGGAACACCTGGTCACTGATGCCGGCTATCAATCGTTCCTG
This sequence comes from Pseudomonas sp. HMWF006, assembly GCF_003061205.1. Classification (NCBI taxonomy): domain Bacteria; kingdom Pseudomonadati; phylum Pseudomonadota; class Gammaproteobacteria; order Pseudomonadales; family Pseudomonadaceae; genus Pseudomonas; species Pseudomonas sp. HMWF006. Next base: position 456 of record NZ_QAIU01000496.1, on the reverse strand, counting down.
TTCGATGGCCTCAACACGTGGTTCCTCGCCGAAGAACACCTGAACCTCAAGCCCGCCTTCGACCTCCCACCCTGCAACCTCGACAACTTCCAGCTGTGCTTCGGCCACCTCTTCGCCCACCCCGTCAGCCCCGGCGAAGCCGACGCCCGCAAACAAATCAACGCCGCCATACAACGCGCCGAACGCGCCGAAGCCCAGCTCCTCGCCATGCAGAACAGCCGCACCTGGCGCGCCCTGCACACGCTACGCAACGTCCTGCGCCGGGCCTGATCCGACCCGGCGCAAAAATAGTCTGAATTCAGGGGTTTACAGAACCAACCCAATCGCTATAATCGTCGCCCACACGCCGGTATAGCTCAGTTGGTAGAGCAACTGACTTGTAATCAGTAGGTCCCGGGTTCGACTCCTGGTGCCGGCACCATACAAAACAAAGCCCCTGCAGAAATGCAGGGGCTT
>NZ_QAIU01000495.1:0-9943 GCF_003061205.1 Pseudomonas sp. HMWF006 | reverse complement strand
TTGTAGTGCAGCTCATCGGCGGCCAGGGCTGGAAGGCTAGCGGCGCTGCCGACGGTCAGGGCGAGAAGGGCGGCGCTGCGGCGAAATGTGTGCATGAAGGCTCCTTGATAAGGGCGCAGGTGTTGGTTCGGGCCTGCGTGAACCATCAGACTCCAGAAAGCAGCTTCAAGTTGCAAGCCTCAAGCTACAAGCCAAACGCTTTCACTTGTAGCTTGCAGCTCGAAACTTGCAGCTTTTGCGGTGTGGTCGTTTGCCGCACTTTCGCCTCTCAAGGCCGCGGCTTGGTTATACTCCGTGCGATCCGCCTGGAGCGCTCATCAGGAGAGCTCATGCTCGCCCCCGTACAACTGACTTCCGCCACTCGCCAGAACCTCTGGCGGCTGACCTTCATCCGCACCCTGGTGCTCGCTGCGCAGGCGGGCTCCGTCGGCCTGGCCTACTGGCTGCAACTGCTGCCGTTGCCGTGGGTGCAATTGGCGATGACCCTTGGTTGCTCGACGCTGCTGTGCGTGTTCACCGCCGTGCGCCTGCGCACATCGTGGCCGGTGACCGAGCTCGAATACGCGTTGCAGCTGGCGTGCGATCTGGTGATCCACAGTGCGCTGCTGTATTTCTCCGGCGGTTCGACCAACCCGTTCGTTTCCTATTACCTGGTGCCGCTGACCATCGCCGCCGTGACGCTGCCGTGGCGTTATTCGGTGATTCTGTCGGGTATTGCGCTGGCGCTGTACACCTTGATGCTGACGCGTTTCTACCCGCTGGAAACCCTGCCGGTGGCCCGCGAGAACCTGCAGATCTATGGCATGTGGCTGAGCTTTGCCCTCGCGGCGGCGGTCATCACGTTCTTTGCTGCACGCATGGCCGAGGAGCTGCGCCGCCAGGAAGAGCTGCGGGCGATCCGCCGTGAAGAAGGCCTGCGCGATCAGCAGTTGCTCGCCGTCGCCACCCAGGCTGCCGGCGCGGCGCATGAACTGGGCACGCCGCTGGCAACCATGAGTGTATTGCTCAAGGAAATGCAGCAGGATCATCCCGACCCGATGCTGCAAGACGATCTGAAAGTGCTGCAGGATCAGGTCAAACTGTGCAAAGAGACCCTGCAACAATTGGTGCGTGCTGCCGAGGCCAACCGGCGGATGGCCGTGGAGATGCAGGACGTCACCCAGTGGCTCGACGAAGCGCTGAACCGCTGGCACCTGATGCGTCCGGAAGCCAGTTACCGCTTCCAGCGTCTCGGTCAGGGCAGTGTGCCGCGCATGGCGCCGCCGCCGGATCTGACTCAGGCGCTGTTGAACCTGCTCAACAACGCCGCCGACGCTTGCCCGGAAAATCTCCAGGTCACCCTGGACTGGGACGTCGAGAACGTGACCATCAGTATTCGTGACCACGGTGCCGGCGTGCCGCTGGCCATCGCCGAGCAGATCGGCAAACCTTTTTTTACCACCAAGGGCAAAGGTTTCGGCCTGGGCCTGTTTTTGAGCAAGGCCAGCGTGACACGCGCCGGCGGCTCAGTGAAACTCTACAGTCATGAGGAAGGCGGCACGCTCACCGAGCTGCGCCTGCCCCACGGCGCCCGAGGAGACCAACATGAGTGACGAAATCCAAGTCGAAGGCGAAGAGCTGCCGCATCTGCTGCTGGTCGACGACGACGCGACCTTTACCCGAGTCATGGCTCGCGCCATGGCCCGCCGCGGCTTTCGCGTGAGTACCGCAGGTTCCGCTGAAGAGGGCCTGACCATCGCCCAGGCTGACCTGCCGGACTACGCCGCGCTGGACCTGAAAATGGACGGCGACTCCGGCCTCGTGCTGCTGCCGAAGTTGCTGGAACTGGACCCGGAAATGCGCGTAGTGATCCTCACCGGTTACTCGAGCATTGCCACCGCCGTCGAAGCGATCAAGCGCGGTGCCTGCAACTACCTGTGCAAACCGGCCGACGCTGACGACGTGCTGGCCGCGCTGCTCTCCGAGCACGCCGACCTCGACAGCCTGGTGCCGGAAAACCCGATGTCGGTCGATCGCCTGCAGTGGGAGCACATCCAGCGTGTGCTGACCGAGCACGAAGGCAACATCTCCGCCACTGCCCGCGCCCTGGGCATGCACCGCCGCACCCTGCAGCGCAAACTGCAGAAGCGCCCGGTTCGTCGCTGAACCTGCGCTGAACGGCTATCTTCAGCCCTCGCGATAAAACGCACCGATCTACTATGATCGGTGCGTGTCTGTTCTTTTCTATATTGAGCCTTATCCATGAATCAGAACGCTGAATATTCCGCGGTCAACGATGCTGTGCGCGGGCAGTTTTTTCGCAAGGTTTGGGGAATCATCACGCCTTATTGGCGCAGTGAAGAGAAGGGCAAGGCCTGGACGCTGTTGATCGCAGTGATCGCGCTCTCGCTACTGAGCGTGGGTATCTCGGTGTGGTTCAACACTTGGTACAAGGACTTTTACAATGCGCTGCAAAAGAAGGATGAAGCGGCGTTCTGGCAACTGATCCTGTATTTCTGTGTGATTGCGGCTGTGGCGATTATCGGTGCCGTTTACCGGCTTTATCTGACTCAGATGCTGACGATTCGCTGGCGGGCCTGGCTCACTGAAAAGCATTTTTCCCGATGGCTTGCCGACAAGAATTACTACCACCTGGAGCAGGGTGGTTACACCGATAACCCGGATCAGCGGATTTCCGAAGACCTCAACAACTTCACCTCCAACACGCTTGAACTGGGCATCGGGCTGCTGCGCAATATTGTCAGCCTGGTGTCGTTCTCGATCATTTTGTGGGGCGTGTCGGGCAGTATCGAAGTGTACGGCGTCACTATTCCCGGCTACATGTTCTGGTGTGTGCTGGTTTACGCGGTGGTGGGCAGTTGGCTGACGCATTTGATCGGTCGTCGCTTGATCGGTCTGAATAACCAGCAACAACGTTTCGAAGCCGACCTGCGTTTTTCCATGGTGCGAATTCGCGAGAATGCCGAAAGCATCGCGTTGTACAACGGCGAACCGAACGAGAATCGCCGATTGAGCGCCCGCTTCGGTAATGTCTGGCACAACTTCTGGGACATCATGAAAGTGTCCAAACGCCTGACATTCTTTACCGCCGGTTACAGTCAGGCGGCCATCATCTTTCCGTTTATCGTAGCTTCGCCGCGTTACCTGTCCGGCAAGATTGAGCTCGGTGAGCTGATGCAGATCAGCTCGGCATTCGGCAACGTTCAGGAAAGCTTCAGTTGGTTCATCAATGCTTACCAGAGCCTCGCTTCCTGGCGCGCCACCTGTGATCGACTGCTGAGTTTCCGCCAGGCCATGACCGACAACGAAGACCGCACTCCGGCCATTGATGTGCAGAATCAGGGGAGCGAATTGAAGGTGCACAACCTCGGTCTGGATCTGGCCGACGGTCGTCATCTGCTGACCAATGCCGATATGACTGTCGAGCCGGGCGAGCGGGTGATGCTCAGCGGCCGCTCCGGCAGCGGCAAGTCCACGTTGCTGCGGGCAATGGGGCATTTGTGGCCGGCGGGGCACGGCAACATTCGGTTGCCGGCGGCGCGGTATCTGTTCCTGCCGCAGAAACCGGATCTGCCGATCGGCACCCTGCGCGAGGCGCTCAGTTATCCACAACCGGGCGACACCTACGCGCCGGAACGTTATGCACAAGTGCTGGAAACCTGCCGCTTGCCGCATCTAGTCGCGCGGCTGGACGAGGCCAATCACTGGCAGCGCATGTTGTCGCCGGGCGAGCAGCAACGTTTGGCCTTCGCTCGTGCATTGCTTTACGCACCGCAGTGGCTGTACATGGATGAGGCGACTTCGGCGATGGATGAGGAAGACGAAGCGACGCTGTATCAGGCACTGATTGATCAGTTGCCGGGTCTGAGCATTGTCAGCGTCGGCCATCGCAGCAGTTTGAAACGCTTCCACCCACGGCATGTGCGGATCGACAGCGGCCATTTGGTTGAACAGACCGTGACTGCCTGATCAACACACATCCCATGTGGGAGCTGGCTTGCCAGCGATGGCGTCGGTTCAGTCGACATCTTCATCGACAGGTATGGCCTCATCGCTGGCAAGCCAGCTCCCACAGGTTTTGTATGGAAATGGAAAGTGATCGTACAACCCGCTTGAGCTATCATGCCCACAAGCCGAATTTTCGAGACCCGATGCACACCATGGAAAACCTGATCGACACCCCGCGCCTCCCACGCAAGCGCCGCAGCCTGGCCCAGGAACTGGTGACGGTGCTGAGCGAGCAGATCCGCGATGGCCTGCTCAAGCGTGGCGATAAGCTGCCCACCGAGTCGGCGATCATGGAAGCTCATGGGGTCAGCCGCACAGTGGTGCGCGAGGCGATTTCCCGTTTGCAGGCCGCCGGTCAGGTGGAAACCCGTCACGGCATTGGCACTTTTGTGCTCGATACCCCGAGCCCGAGCGGTTTCCGGATTGACCCGGCCACCGTCGTTACCCTGCGGGATGTGCTGGCCATTCTCGAATTGCGCATCAGCCTGGAAGTCGAGTCGGCCGGGCTCGCGGCGCAACGCCGCAGCCCGGAGCAACTGGCAACCATGCGTGCCGCTCTCGATGCGCTCAACGAAAGTGCTGCACACGCCAGTGACGCGGTTGCGTCGGACTTCGCCTTTCACCTGGAAATCGCGCTGTCCACCGGCAATCGTTATTTCACCGACATCATGACCCACCTGGGTACCAGCATCATTCCGCGTACGCGGCTGAATTCCGCGCGGCTGGCGCATGACGATCAGCAGCACTACATGAGCCGTCTGAGCCGCGAGCACGAAGAAATCTACGAAGCGATCGCCCGTCAGGATTCCGATGCGGCCCGTGCCGCCATGCGTCTGCACCTGACCAACAGCCGCGAACGATTGCGCCAGGCCCATGAAGAGGCGCAGGCGCAGCGCTGAGCCTCAGGTTTCGATGCAGAGCATCAGCGGCTCGGAACACGGCTCCAGACTGGACTCATCGGCGAACTTGTAGCGCAGCTCAACCTCTTCGTTCAGATAGGTTTCGAGCGCCTCCCTGGGGATGCGCAACTCGATACCGTTGAGTTTCAGTGCCTCTTCGCTGGCATCGTCCCAGATCCCTGTGGGCTTGGTCTGCCCTTGCCAGTCGGGGTCTTCGGGATCGGCGCCGAGAATCGGGTAGACCTCCCAGTTCGCCGGAATGTCGGTCGCGTCAGGCACCTGAAGGATCAATTCGTCGCCGAGTGTCGACAGGCTGACAGTGGCTTTTTCCGGTGGGTGACCGGGGGCTTGGGAAAGGATTGGTGGGGCAAAAGTCATGGGTTCGCTCTCCGTGCGAGGTGAGCCGTGATCCGTTCACGGCGGTTTGTGCACGGTACGGGCCTTTGCGCAGAGGTGCTTAAACCGTTCGTTGCCAGCTATTTCAATTTCCTTTTGCAAGCGCTGTCGCAGGCGGCGACCTTTAGATCTTGATCATTAAAAATCAACGTCAAAGGATCGCAGCCTGCGGCAGCTCCTGCTGGGAAGGGTTTAGAGGGTGGGCAGAATCGAGCGATCCACTCTCACGGCCAGCGGCCCGGTGACGGGGTTGGCGTTAAACGTCGCGTATCCCTGATCATCCACGGTCGCCCGGGCAATTGGCAGGCCTTTGGCCAACAGTTCCAGCGGCGCACCCTTGAGCGATTGGCCTGAGGCCAGTTCCAGTTTCAATGTGATCGTCATGGTGTTCTCCTCAATTGACGTTGCCGGTGGGCTGGTAGTTCTTGAGCAAGAGATAGGTGCTCCAGCCCCACCAGTCGTCGATGGTCGCGGTGTCGTTGAGGTTGTTGACGTCTTTGCGCCGCAGTACTTTGCCGCCCTCGACCCGGAACAGCGGCGAGAAGTTGCTGGAAAGATTCAGTACCGCCGTCAGATCCGGCAGCCGTTGCAGCGCGGCGAACGCCGACGGAGCGGGCGCATTGCCGCTGAGATAGGCGGCGAAGACTTCATCCGCCGAGGCCTGCACAGCCAGATTGACCTGGGTGCGGTTGTCCGCGTCGCTGGCCTCGAAATAGCGCTTGTCGCCGAAGGCACGCCATTGAGCGCCATGGGCGTTGCGCACCTTGAGGCCGAATTTGCTGTCTTCGTCGTGCATGAAGCGGGTTACCAGCGAGCCAAGGTCGCTCGGCGTCACCACCGCCGCCATCTCTTTGCGCGGCACGCGCAGGTGCCCGGAAGAGAACAGGTCGGTGAGGAAATGGTCGGCGAACGCGTTCATCGCGTAGGCCCTTTCCAGCTGTTGCTCATCGTGACTGGCCCGGGCCGCGACGGCGGTCTGCAGGGCGGCGGTGTGGCCGGCGATGTAGGCCAGTCTGGCCCATTCGCCGAAGTGATCGGCGTTGTTCGCCGCCAGTTTCAGATAACGCCCAAGCGGGAACAGCGCCGAGACAAAGCTGCCGCCGCCGGTGAGCTTGTTCCACTCTTCCGACAACGTATCTCCTAGCGCATCGTAGGCTTCATGCGGTTGTTTACCGTCCTTGATCGCCTGTTTAACCGCGTCGATCTCTTTCTGCATGACCGCGAGGATCTGCGGCGCCTCGGCACGGGACGCCGACAGCACGGCAAGGGAATCGAAGGCAGCGTTGAAGCGGTTCAGGCGATCGGCCGGGGTCGCCCCTTCGTTGATCGGCCGGTCGACCACACCGTAGAAATCGCCGCCCAGTGCCAGGATCTGGCCGTAGGTCAGGGCGAGGCCGTTGGGCAGGTGTAACGGCACGTTTTGCGCACGGATCGGTTCGGCGGTTTCGCTGAAGCGCAGCAGGGTGTTGTCGCCGATGGCCGTGTGTTCAGCGCCTTCGAAGCGCAATTGCGCTTTGCCTTTGAGCGGTTTGCCGGGGAGGCCGGTGACCTGTTCGACATCGCTGTGGGCGTCGGCAATGTGCAGCACCAGATGCGGGTTGTCGGTGCTGAAGTGGATGCCGGTCTTGGTGAACAGATCATCGAAACGGGCGATGAGCGGCTTGGGTCTTTCCTGTGGTTTGAGCTGTAGTCCGGACATTTCTTTCTCCTTGATATGTCATCGGCGGGTTTAATTTAACTGTATGCATATACAGTTAAATCGAGCCTAGATGAGAATTTTCCTACGTCAAGAAAGAATCCTGTCCGACAAAAAATGCTGGTCAGCGATGAAATGCAGTTGACGGTTATCTTTTAAGTTGTACGATGACCTACAACTTCAGCGCTGGCTGAATCATAAAACTCACAAAAAACGTTGCCACCCAGGGTGTTCGAAAAATGAATCCACAAGAACTGAAGTCCATCCTCTCCGCCGGCCTGCTGTCCTTCCCGGTCACCGATTTCAACGCGCAGGGCGATTTCAACCGCGCGGGCTATATCAAACGTCTGGAATGGCTGGCCCCGTATGGCGCTTCAGCCTTGTTCGCCGCCGGTGGCACCGGTGAGTTCTTCTCCCTGGCTGCCAGCGAATACTCGGAAATCATCAAGACGGCCGTCGACACCTGCGCGACCAGCGTGCCGATTCTGGCCGGTGTTGGCGGTTCAACCCGTCAGGCCATCGAATACGCTCAAGAAGCCGAGCGTCTGGGCGCCAAAGGCTTGTTGCTGCTGCCGCACTACCTGACCGAAGCCAGCCAGGACGGCGTTGCCGCCCACGTTGAAGCCGTGTGTAAATCGGTCAACATCGGCGTAGTCGTCTACAACCGCAACGTTTGCCGCCTCAACGCGCCGCTGCTGGAACGTCTGGCCGAGCGCTGCCCGAACCTGATCGGCTACAAGGACGGCCTGGGCGATATTGAGTTGATGGTGTCGATCCGCCGCCGCCTCGGTGATCGCTTCAGCTACCTCGGCGGCCTGCCGACCGCCGAAGTCTACGCCGCTGCCTACAAGGCGCTGGGCGTGCCGGTTTACTCCTCGGCGGTGTTCAACTTCATCCCGAAAACCGCGATGGACTTCTACCACGCGATCGCCCGTGAAGATCACGCCACCGTCGGCAAAATCATCGACGACTTCTTCCTGCCGTACCTCGACATCCGCAACCGCAAGGCCGGTTATGCCGTGAGCATCGTCAAGGCAGGCGCAAAAATCGCCGGCTATGACGCAGGCCCGGTGCGTGCTCCGCTGACCGATCTGACCGGCGAAGAGTACGAAATGCTCGCCGCGCTGATCGACAAGCAAGGTGCGCAGTAACACCCGATAAAAGCGAGGCCGCTGAGCAATCAGCGGCTTTTTGCGTGAAGGCTTTGAGATGTGAGGGCTGCCCCTGTGACAACTGCAAAACGCTACGACAACTACATCAACGGCGAATGGGTTGCCGGTGCCGACTACTCGGCCAACATCAACCCGTCGGAACTGAGCGACACCATTGGCGATTACGCCAAGGCCGACCTGACTCAGGTTCACGCCGCCATCGACGCCGCCCGCGCGGCCTTCCCGGCGTGGTCGACTTCGGGCATTCAGGCCCGTCACGATTCGCTGGATAAAGTCGGCACCGAGATTCTGGCTCGTCGCGAAGAACTCGGCACCTTGCTGGCCCGCGAAGAGGGCAAGACCTTGCCCGAAGCCATCGGCGAAGTGACCCGCGCCGGCAACATCTTCAAATTCTTCGCCGGTGAGTGCCTGCGTCTGTCCGGCGATTACGTGCCGTCGGTGCGTCCGGGCGTCAATGTTGAAGTCACCCGCGAAGCACTCGGCGTGGTCGGTCTGATCACCCCGTGGAACTTCCCGATTGCAATTCCGGCGTGGAAAATCGCGCCAGCCTTGGCCTACGGCAACTGCGTGGTATTGAAACCGGCCGATCTGGTGCCGGGTTGCGCCTGGGCACTGGCCGAAATCATCTCCCGGGCAGGCTTTCCGGCCGGCGTGTTCAACCTGGTGATGGGCAGCGGTCGCGTGGTTGGCGATGCGCTGGTGCAGAGCCCGAAAGTCGACGGCATCAGCTTCACCGGGTCGGTGGGCGTGGGTCGGCAGATCGCGGTCAACTGCGTGTCGCGCCAAGCCAAAGTGCAACTGGAAATGGGCGGCAAGAACCCGCAGATCATTCTCGACGACGCCGACCTCAAACAAGCGGTCGAGCTGTCGGTGCAGAGTGCGTTCTACTCCACCGGCCAGCGTTGCACCGCTTCCAGCCGCTTGATCGTCACTGCCGGGATCCACGATAAGTTCGTCGAGGCGATGGCCGAGCGCATGAAGTCGATCAAGGTCGGCCACGCCCTGAAATCCGGCACTGACATCGGTCCAGTGGTTTCCCAGGCGCAGCTTGAGCAGGACCTGAAGTACATCGACATCGGCCAGTCCGAAGGTGCGCGTCTGGTCAGCGGCGGCGGTCTGGTGACCTGCGACACCGAAGGTTATTTCCTCGCGCCAACGCTGTTTGCCGACAGCGAAGCGTCGATGCGTATCAGCCGCGAAGAAATCTTCGGTCCGGTGGCCAACATTGTTCGCGTGGCGGATTACGACGCGGCGCTGGCAATGGCCAATGACACCGAGTTCGGTCTGTCGGCGGGTATCGCCACCACTTCGCTGAAGTACGCCAACCACTTCAAGCGTCACTCGCAGGCCGGGATGGTGATGGTCAATTTGCCGACCGCTGGCGTCGATTACCACGTTCCGTTCGGGGGCCGTAAGGGTTCATCCTATGGCTCACGTGAGCAAGGCCGCTATGCGCAAGAGTTCTACACCGTGGTGAAAACCGCCTACATAGGCTCCTGATACACGCAATACCCGTAGGAGCTTGCCTGCAAGCGATAGCATCACCGCGGTGTAACTGAACAACCGCAGTGATGCTATCGCCGGCAGGCCAGCTCCCACAAAAGACAGACCAAAGCAGATTCACCCGCGCATAAAAATAATCAGTGGGAGTACATCTACATGCAATCGTCCAAGCCGACTCACGTCCGCTATTTGATCCTGCTCATGCTGTTTCTGGTGACCACGATCAACTACGCCGATCGCGCCACGATCGCCATCGCCGGCTCCAGCCT
>NZ_QAIU01000006.1:0-3311 GCF_003061205.1 Pseudomonas sp. HMWF006 | reverse complement strand
CTGTAGGAGTGAGCCTGCTCACTCCTGGAGGGGATCGCGTACTGATTTGAATTTTGTGTGGACACTGACATGAGCCAACGCTGCAATTCCTACTACACCGCCACCCTCAATCAGGACACCGACTACCCGACCCTGCGCGGCCGACGCCGAGTCGACGTGGTGATCATCGGCGGCGGTTTCACCGGCGTTGCCACCGCCGTCGAACTCGCCGAAAAAGGTTTGAAGGTCGCCATTGTCGAGAGCAACAAGATCGGCTGGGGCGCCACCGGGCGCAATGGCGGCCAGGTCACCGGCAGCCTCTCCGGCGACGGCGCGATGCGTAAACAGATGCGCCCGAAACTCGGTGATGCGGTTGACGATTTCATCTGGCACCTGCGCTGGCGCGGGCATCAAATCATCCAGCAGCGCGTGGCGAAATATGGCATTCAGTGCGACCTCAAACACGGTCATTTACACGCTGCCTACAAGCCCAGTCACATGACGGATTTGCGCAACGATTACGAGGAAGCCGTGCGCCGCGGCCTGGGCGATGAAGTCAGTCTGCTCGACGGAAGCCAAGTGCGTGACCTGCTGCAAAGCGACCTCTACCACGGCGCGATCAAGAACACCCGCAACATGCACCTGCACCCGCTCAATCTGTGCATCGGCGAAGCACGGGCGGCGGAGAGTCTCGGTACGCTGATCTTCGAAAACAGTGAAGTGCTGGAAATCATCCACGGCGCGACGCCTGGGGTCAGGACGGCTCACGGCCAGATCGACGCCAATCAAGTGATGCTCGCCGGTGACGTCTATCACAAGCTCGAACCGGGTCAGCTCAAGGGCAAGATCTTCCCGGCCATGGGCGGCATCGTCACCACCGCGCCGCTGGGCGATCTGGCGCGGCAGATCAACCCCGAAGACCTCGCGGTGTACGACTGCCGTTTCGTCCTCGACTACTACCGCCTCACCGCCGACGGGCGCCTGCTGTTCGGCGGCGGCGCCAACTACAGCGGCAAGGACTCGCGAGACATCGCCGCCGAGTTGCGCCCGTGCATCGAACAAACCTTCCCGGCGCTCAAAGGCGTGAAGATCGACTACCAGTGGAGCTGCGCGATGGGCATCGTGATCAACCGCATCCCGCAACTGGGCAAGCTGTCGGACAACGTCTGGTATTGCCAGGGCTACTCGGGACACGGCATCGCCACCACCCACATCATGGGCGAGATCATGAGCCGGGCGATCACCGGGCAGCTGGAGCAGTTCGACACTTTTGCCCAGTGCCAGCACATTCGCGTGCCAATGGGGGATTTGCTGGGCAATCCGTTGTTGGCGGCGGGGATGTGGTACTACCAGATGCTTGAAAAGTTGCGTTGACGGGACTGGCCCCATCGCTGGCAAGCCAGCTCCCACAATGCCCGTGGCGTACCCAAATTTCATGTACACCGCAAAACCTGTGGGAGCTGGCTTGCCAGCGATGAGGCCAGCAGCTCCAGCACAAACCTCAGTCCGGCAACTGCTCCACCGCAATCCCCAGCCGCCGATAATCCTCGACACTCCCCGACGCCACATGTCGCTCGGTGATCAGCGTATGCAGGCGCGTACACGACGCCACCACAAACGGCTCCACCGCGCCGAGCTTGTCCGCCGTGGTCACCGCAATCACCCGCGCCGCACTGTCCAGCAATGCCTGCTTCACCGGCACTTCATCGAAATGCAGCGAGGTAATCCCCACTTCCGGGTGAATCGCACACACCCCGGTGAAGGCCAGATCCGCCTTGATCCCGGCCAGCAGCCGCACCGCTTCATGGCCGCCGGCCGACATCGTGCGCGGGTTCAACTGCCCACCGGCGAGGATCACTTTGACGTCCTTGTATTCGGACAAGGCAATCGCCGTCATCGGCGCCGCCGTCACCGCCGTGATGCGGATATCCGCACGCAACGAGCGCGCCACCTGCAACGTGGTGGAGCCGGAGTCGAACAGCACAATCTGCCCGTCCTCGACCTTCTGCGCCGCCAACTGTGCCAGACGCACCTTGACCTCATCGGACTCCTCCAGCCGCGTGAAATAATCCTTGCCGGTGTCTTTCGGCCGCGGTAATGCCCCGCCATGCACCCGCTGCACCAGCCCGGCGCTGTCGAGTTCGGCGAGATCGCGGCGGATGGTGTCTTCGGACACTGCAAAGTGCTGGCTCAACTCGGACGCCATGACCTTGCCGTCACGTTCGAGGATCAAAAGTATTTTCTGCCGGCGCAGGGAGGGAAGCTCTGAAGCGGAATGATCGTGCATGGTTTTGCCTGTTTGTGCTTGTCATTGCAGGTTTGTGCGAGCTTAGCCAAGCAAACTTGCAAACACAACGCCGGTATCAATGGCTTCGATCATTGGAATCACGAAGCCGAATTTTTTCTTTTGACCCGACCCCGGCAGAATGGCCCCACTTTCAAAAGGACCAGGATGAACACCCCATGAACCTCAATTTCGCTTTTGCCTGCATGGTCGTCGTGTCGTTTGCCATCGCGCTCGGGCACGCCTGATCAAGGACTAATCCTGCGCCGGGCTCAGACTTTTGCCATCGATGATTTCTCTAGACACCCGCAAAGCAAAAATCTAGCGTTGTCGGCTGCAGATGCTTTGCAGAGATCAACATGCGCCAACCCGTTCGGAAGCTGACGATAGACAATATCGACTCGATAACCGAGGCGTTTCATCACGACCTTGCCGTTATCGGCGAATCGATTGCGGGGAAGACCGGCATATCCTTGATGCTTGCGCTGAAGCGCGATCGCTTGGGCCACGGGCCCTACCCAGACGTGTCACTGTTCGAGGCGGGGTGAATGTGTGGATACGGCGCCGTATCCAGACATTCACCACCCTTCAAATCAGTCCTCTACCTGCGTTCATTCCGCCACCACCCGCGCCTTGCGCACGAACAGCGCATGGACCTTGTCCCAGAAATTGCCGCCCAGCACGAAAAAGCTGCCGACGAACATCAAGTCGCCCAGCGCCTGCATCTGCCAGAGGTTGGGCCGTACGCCCGGGAAGAAGTTGTCGAAATACGGTTCCAGGAAGGACGACAGCAGCGGCAGGCAGAACATCACCACGCCGACCTTGTGGCGCATCGGGCTGACTTCGGCCACAGGGGTCGGAATCACGCCGGAAATATAGTGGCCGATCGTGCGTTTGAGTTCGGCGAACCCGGCCTTGCCCATCACCGCGATCACCAGCAGCAACAGCACCTTGTTACTGATGAACAACACCCCGGTCAGCGCCGCAACTTTCGAGCCCGGCACATCGAGGGCGGCGGCAATCGGCACCATCAGCCACGAACCGAGCA
>NZ_QAIU01000045.1:0-13689 GCF_003061205.1 Pseudomonas sp. HMWF006 | reverse complement strand
CAGCACTGGTGATCATCACCGCCGGTTCGGGTATCCCCGCCGCCGCCATCCGCCGCAATGCCAGATCCCGTGGCGCCGAGGTCACCATGGCCCAGCGATCCCCGGGCAGACCGTTGAGAAATGCCGCCGCACCGGGAATCTCGACAATGCCTTCGACGTCTTCGATTTCCGCTTCGGTGATAAACGCCGCTTGTGCTTCAGCGTCCACCCCGGGCAGGTTCAGGCGATTGATCGTGTCGATGGCCCGCACGCCATGAATGGTCGGCAAAAACGCCTCGACATCGACACCGTGGCGCACGGCCCAGGCGGACCAGATGCGTTCGGCGGCGGCGATGGAGTTGAGGACGGTGCCGTCCATGTCGAACAGAAAGGCGCCGAATGCGCGATTGAATACAGCGTCGTGAACAGGCAAGGGTCGCTTCCTCTGGCAAGGTGCCGGGCACAATAGGCCCGGCAATGTAGCACTTGTCAGTGCAGGCGCGGAGCCTTGGACTTGAATGCGCTGTCCACGCAATCGAGCAACTGGCCGATGGCCCACGGCTTTTTGATGAACGCGACCGGATGCTTGACCCCCGAGGTTTCCGGGGTTTCATAACCGGACATGACCATCACCGGCTTCTCCGGCCAGCGGTCGCCGACGAGGTTGGCCAGATCAGCACCGTTGAGGGTGCCGGGCATGGTGATGTCGGTCAGCAACAGCGCCACTTGCTGCGCGTGCTTTTCCAGGTAAAGCGACGCCGCATCGGCACTGGTTTGCGGTTCGACCTTGAAACCTTCCTCCTGAAGAATTTCGCAAAGAAACTCCAGAATCAACGGGTCATCCTCAACCACCAGAATCAACCCGCCAGGAAGGTGCGCGTTCGCCGTTGGTGTTGGGCACATGGAACAGCACTCCCTGAATTGCATTAACGATTTAGCGGCGTGAATCCGCTGCTTAACTGGTATGAGCAGCGGCTTCTACAGAAATTCACTTTTGATACAGGTCTTTTCCGAAAGAACGCCCAAGACCGGCGCAGACAGACGTTCGCCGCCGCCCGTTTGTGGTTAAAATGCCGGCCCTTTTGCTTGCCGACCCTGACCGATGAACCCTGAAGCCCTCGCCACCCTTCACGCCCATTTGCTGCCCGCGCTGGCGGCGGCACCGAGCGAAACCCGTCGCCTGTTTCACGGACGCGGGCGCTGCTGGCCGGGGCTTGAGCAGGTGACCGTGGACTGGTTGCAGGGCGTGGTGCTGGTGTCGCTGTTCAAGGAGCCGGCGCCCGAACAACTCGCAGCACTCAAGGACTTGTTGCTGCAGATCAGCCGTTCGCCGCAGTGGCTGCAGTCTGGCGCGCAGACCTTGCTGATCCAGCATCGTTACCTGCCGCAGAGCACCGCCGAGTGGCTGCTGGGCGAGGAGATCGAGGAAATGACCATCGTCGAAGGCGGCTTGCAGTATCGCGTCGATCTGGGGCGCAAGCAGAACGCCGGGCTGTTTCTCGACATGCGTTACGGGCGCAACTGGGTGCGCGAGCAGGCCAGCGGCAAACGGGTGCTCAACCTCTTCGCCTACACCTGCGGCTTCTCCGTGGCGGCCATCGCGGGTGGCGCCAGCCATGTGGTCAACCTCGACATGTCTCGCGCGGCACTGAGCCGCGGTCGCGACAACCATCGCCTGAACGGCCATGACCTGAGCAAGGTCAGCTTCCTCGGGCATGACCTGTTCAAGTCCTGGGGCAAGGTGATCAACAGCGGCCCGTATGACCTGGTGATCATCGACCCGCCGTCGTTTCAGAAAGGCAGTTTTCTGCTGACCAAGGATTACCAGCGCGTGCTGCGGCGTCTGCCGGAGTTGCTGACAGCACAAGGGACGGTGCTGGCGTGCATGAACGATCCGTCGTTCGGGGCGGACTTCCTGATCGACGGGGTGACGCAGGAGGCCCCGAGCCTGCGCTTTGAACAGCGACTGGAAAATCCACCGGAATTCCCCGATATCGACCCGCAAAGCGGCCTCAAGGCCTTGGTCTTTCAGCGCCACGGCTGACACCCCCGAAAATCCCTGCAGGCTCACGCCTACAGGGATTGTGGTGCATCAGGCAGTGGGTGGACGCAACACCAGCGCAAACAGCTCGCCATGCCCGTTCACATTGAGCTTGTGATAGAGATTGCGCCGATGGACCTTGACGGTTTCCGGTGAAATGCCCAGCTGCCGGGCCATCGCCTTGCTGGAAAAGCCCTGCAGAATCAGGCGCGCCGTGTCGATTTCGCGCACCGTCAGCCGCGCGTCAAAACGATCGAGCAACGTCGCCAGATCGCCGACCACCGCCTCAACCGGCACGCCCTGCGGCGGCAACAACTGCACATGCCGACGCATCGCTGCCAGGACCCAATCACGTACGCATAACAGCCGGCCCTGCTCGGCCAGGTCGAACCTCGTCGCCCGACCGAGCGACAAACCGAGCACGCCGCCCTCGACGTTGATCATGAACTGCAGCTCATCCTCGCCCACCACCGAGCGAAAATAGCTCTGGTAATACTCGCTGTGCAGAAACTGGTCCGGCGCCACCGAGGCCAGGCTATGCAAACCGTCGGCGATGCCATTCGACGCGGCTTGATAAAACGGATCGAGCAGATACATTCCGGCGCTGTAACCGGCAAGTTCCTGTTGCTCATCGGCGCCGCCCTTGCTGTCGAAGTCGATCAACAATTGCGGTGCCTGAGCGGCTTTCATGACCGCGACCAGCGCGTTGTCCAGCGGCACCAACAGGCGCAGGGTGTCGACCAGCGCTCGCCAGAAACCGTCTTCGCCGACGCTGCTGAACACCCGCGCCAGGCTCTGATGCACCGGCAATTCCTGCAACAACGCGTCCACGCACTACCCCTTTTGAGTAACCCATGATGGGAATGGGTCAGGCGTGACCGCCTCGATAGGCTGAGCACTCCTGTTCATCACCGGCCTGCACAGGCCAGG
The DNA here is from genome assembly GCF_003061205.1 of Pseudomonas sp. HMWF006. NCBI lineage: Bacteria > Pseudomonadati > Pseudomonadota > Gammaproteobacteria > Pseudomonadales > Pseudomonadaceae > Pseudomonas > Pseudomonas sp. HMWF006. The sequence goes on along the minus strand of NZ_QAIU01000045.1, from coordinate 10,739 downwards.
AGTGCCGCATCATGCGTCGTCACCGTGGCTATATCAACTTGGGCATCAACCTGGGTCTGCTGGCCTGTATCAGCGTCACCTCGAGCGCGATGGCCGCCGATGCGCCGAGCGTGCACGTTTACAACTGGTACGACTACATCGGCCCGAACACCCTGCACGACTTTCAGCGCGACAGCGGCATTCAACCGGTCTACGACACCTTCGACAGCGCCGAAGTGCTCGAAGGCAAACTGATGACCAGCCGCAGCGGCTACGACGTGGTAGTGGCGAGCAACTACAGCCTGCCGACGCTGATAAAGGCCGGCGCCCTCGCCCCGCTGCCCCGTGAGCAACTGCCGGGCTGGAAAAACCTCGACAACGATTTGCTGAAAAAACTCGCCAACAACGATCCCGGCAACCAGTACGCCGTGCCATATCTGTGGGGCACCAATGGCATCGGCTACAACGTCGACAAGGTGCGCGCAGCCCTGGGCGACAAGGCGCCGGTGGACTCCTGGGACCTGGTGTTCAACGAAGACAACCTCGCCAGACTCGGCCAGTGCGGCGTGGCGATGCTCGATTCACCCTCGGAAATGCTGCCGGTGGCTCTGCACTATCTGGGGCTGCCGCCGAACAGCACCGATCCCGAGGACTACAAGAAAGCCGAGGCGCTGCTGCTCAAACTGCGCCCGCACATCGCTTACTTCAACTCGTCGAAATTCATCAGCGACCTGTCCAACGGCAACATCTGCGTGGCAGTGGGCTGGTCGGGGGCGATGCTCGAAGCCAAGACCAACGCCGAGCAGGCAGGCAACGGCGTGAAGATCGCCTACAGCCTGCCCAAGGAAGGTGCGCCGGTGTGGTTCGACACCCTGGTGTTGCTCAAGGACGCACCGAACCGCACGCAAGGCCTGGCCTTCATCGACTACCTGCTGCGCCCTGAAGTGATCGCGCCGGTCAGTGAGCATCTGTCCTATCCGAACGGCAATCGCGCGGCCACGCCGTTGGTGGCCGCAGCCACGCGCGACAACCCGGCGGTGTATCCGTCTGCCAGCGCCATGGCCACGCTGTACACCCTCGAGCCGCTGCCCAAAGCCACCGAGCGGGTGCGCACGCGGGTGTGGAGCAAGGTCAAGAACGGCCAGTAACCCTCCTGTAGACCACAAAACCCTGAGGGAGCTGGCTTGCCAGCGATAGCGTCCGGTCAGCCAGTATCGTTGTCGCCTGACACGCCGCCTTCGCGGGCAAGCCCGCTCTCACAGCAATCGTGACTTGTTCAGACTTTTTATAGAGAGACCAACCTCAATGAAACCTCGTGCCCGCGACCTCAATATCCGCATCGGCCAGTTACCGCCCGGCCCGCTCAACGCCATCACCGACGTGCCCGGCATCCGCGTCGGCCACAGCAATGTGCGCGGGCGCAGCAGCGCCGGACGGGACATCTGCACCGGCGTCACGCTGATCGAACCGCGTCCGGGGTCAACCAACCAGCAGCCGTGTTTCGCCGGCGTGCATGTGCTCAACGGCAACGGCGATGCCACGGGGCTGGAATGGATTCGCGAGGCCGGCCTGCTGACCAGCCCGATCGCCTTCACCAACACCCACAGCCTCGGTGTGGTGCGTGATGCGATGATTGCCCTGGATCGTCAGCAACAACCGGATGACGGCCGGCTCTACTGGAACATGCCGGTGGTGCTGGAAACCTTCGATGGCTTGCTCAATGACATCAACGGTTTCCACGTGCAGCCCGAGCATGTTGCCGAAGCAATGAACAGTGCGGTGGACGGCCCGGTCGAAGAAGGCGCCGTGGGGGGTGGCAGTGGCATGATCTGCCATGAATTCAAGGGTGGCATCGGCACCGCATCGCGGCGTTTGAGCGCTGCCCAGGGCGGCTGGACCGTGGGCGCCATCGTGCAAGCCAACCACGGCATTCGCAGTGAGCTGCGGGTCGATGGTTATCCGGTCGGGCGTTACATGGAGCAAAAGGACTCGCCGTTTTTGCGTGCCTCGCTGCCGCACCCGGGCATGGGTTCGATCGTCGTCTGCCTGGCCACCGATGCACCGTTGTTGCCGCATCAATGCACGCGTCTGGCACAGCGTGCCAGCCTTGGCCTGGCGCGGACCGGCGGTGGTAATGAAGACCACAGCGGCGACATTTTCATCGCCTTCGCCACCGGTAACGCTCAGGTGCCACCCGCCGCCTACGAAGGCAAAGGCGCGCCGACCTGCGACGGGTTGCGCATGGTCAATAACGACCACATCAGCGAGCTGTTTCTGGCGGCGACCGAAGCGGTAGAGGAAGCGATCATCAACGCCCTGCTCGCCAGCGACAGCACCGACGGCAACGGCCACTCGGTGCCGGGACTGGATGCCGAGACCCTGCTCGCCGCCCTCGCCCAAGCAGGCTGGCCAGGCGCCCGCTAACATCACTGTTGCCGGCTCGCTCCTGCAGGAGGCGGAGCGGCGCCACCGCGGCGCTGCCTCGCGGCGCAATCCGCGCGACTGGCGGTACTTGAGCCCGCCCTGCCACGCTCACAGAATGGAATGACGCAGTGACTTGGCTCATCCAGCGCTGCGTAGGCGCGGGTGCTCTGAACCCCAAATCAAGCCCGTGCCTGGCTTCATGCGCATCTTGAGCCTCACGGGCTCTACTTCCTCCCCATCAAAGAGCTTTGAGGCTCTTTTTTTGTCTGCGCGAATTGGCCGGGTACGCAATCAGTGCACGGTGAGGCGCTGGCGCACGAATGCTTCGGTGTGGCGGGTGACTTGATCCAGATGCCGGTCGCGTTGTTTCTCCGCATCGAGCATGGCGCGCTTGCCGTTCTTCTGCAGCAGATAGGTGTGAATCTGCTGCACTTCCAGTGACCGGTAGATCGGCGTGGTGTCGATAAAACCGCGCAGACCGTTGCTGCGGTAATGCCGGGTGCTCATCAGCACCTGTGTCTCGCGCTGCCCGATCACGTCAAAACCCAGCGCCTCGAAATACGGGACTTTGCCGACGCTACAGGCCAGTTCGGCGTGAGGGTAACGCCCGACCATTTCAGCGATCATCGCCCGTGCCACCCCTTGGCGCCGATGCCCTTCACGCACGGCCATGTACGCCACGCTGCAGGCTTCCCAATCGCCCTGCACCGGCAGGTACAGCAGAAAACCGATCAGCTGTTGCGGGTCATCGTCATCGGTCGCCACGAGCAACTCCACCTCGGTGCCCTTCTCGCCGTTCAACGCTTCCAGATACAAATGCACCTCATAACCGACCACGTACTGATAAACGTTGTACAGCAGGTTGCTCGGGCCGAGACCGACCGCGCTGATGTCGGTCAAGTAGTCGACGACCATCTGCAGGATCTGGCTGTTGACGCTTTCCGGGCATGGGGTTTTGTAATGGGTGATGCGTGGCATGGCGAACTCCGACGGTAAAAAGCGTCGCCGACAACCGCGGCGGTCGACGAACCGCGACATCATACCGTGACGCGACCGGCTACCGCCTAAAGATCCCTTTGCGCGGGCCGATGTAACGACCTCTCTCTCCGCCAAGACCAAGGATCGGGCCATGTATTACCCGCGCGAAGCTGCCAAGGATCACCTCTATAACCGCATCGTCATGTTGACCGTCGCCTGCTGCGTGGTCTTGCTTCTGGCCGGTATGGCCCGCAATCAGGGCATCCTGTATGGCGTGTTGAATCTCAACGGCGTGGACACCCGCGGCACTGTCACGCAGCTGGAAAACATCCCGATGAACAAAAATGGCAAGGTCATCCACTATCGCTATGCCGATGAGCAAGGCCAGGTTCATGAAGGGCAGCATGCCGACGAGCGCTACGCCGAACACACCCAGTACGAAGTCGATGGCCCCATCCCGCTGCTGGTTTCGCGCTGGATGCCTGACAAAAGCTGCATCGCCAGCCAGCTGCAAAGCTACAAGACCGGGTTCTACATCATGACCGGTGGTGTGTTGCTCGCCCTGCTGTTTCTGCTGATCTCGGGCAGGACGTTCTGGCAGATTCAGGCGATGAAAGAACAAGACCGGTTCTATTGAACCCAGGTTCACCTCCCGGCCTCGGCGCGCGCGGCATACCTTGCTGGCGCGCCACGCTGTCAGCCTCGCGCCGCCCTCCTCTCTGAATAAAATTTCATCTGCCGCGCACAGGATCTTTTGCCGATTCGGCGTCCAATTCCTCAACTGCGTTCACTTTTCCACGCAGGCCTTGAGGAGTTGTCATGAGCGTTTTGCGTTCCCTGTCCAAATGGCGAAAAACCCTGCTGCTGGTGCCGCTCACCCTGGCCGCGCTGGCCAGCGCGCCGGTGTTCGCGCAACCGGTGGTGATCGTTCAGCAAGCACCGCCGCCGATGCGCATGGAAGTGATGCCGGGCGCGCGTCCCGGTTATGTCTGGGATCAGGGCCATTGGCGCTGGCAAGGACGCGGTTATGTCTGGGTGCCCGGTCACTGGCAACCGGTGCGCTACGGCGCGCGCTGGAAACCGGGGCACTGGCAGGCTCGCGGGCCTAACTGGGTCTGGATTGAAGGGCATTGGGTGCGTTGATCGCCCGACACGCTGTACACCTCATCTATCGGGAACTTCACCATGTCAAACACCGTTAAATCGCTCCTCGCCGCTACGCTGGTGGCGATCACCCTGTCCGGTTGCGTGATTGCACCGGCGCGTCCGCACCGGCCACCGCCACCGGTGGAAGTGGTGCCGGTGATGCCTGCACCGGGCTATCACTGGGTCGCGGGCCATTATCGCTGGGGCGGCAATGAGTGGCGCTGGGTGCCGGGGCACTGGCGCGCCTATTGATCCGGGCAGGTGGCGTCACTGCTGTGGCGCCACCACTCGGAACTTGATGGCAATTTCCCTGGACACCACAGTGTCCGCCCACTCCCCCGCACCCAAGCCGAACCTGTCGCGGTCGAGCAACAGTTCACCGTCGAAAATGCCGATGTCACTGTCCGGTTTCAGTTCCACCGGCACCTTCACATCACGGGTGATGCCCTTGAGGGTGAGACGGCCGGCGATCAGGTAGTGGTTTGCGGAAACCCGAGTGAATTGGCTGGACTCGAACACCGCCACGGGGAATTTCGCAGTATCGAACCATGCCGGTTTCACCAGTTCGGTATTGGCATCTTCACTGCCGGCGTCGATGCTGGTGAGGTCAATGTGCAAGGTGGTCTGGGCGTTGGCGAGGTTGTCGGTGTCGAGCTTCAGCGTCGCGTCGAACTTGGCGAACGTGCCGTACATCCGCGAACCCATCTGGTTGTACGTGAAACTGATCTGGCTGGCGGCGGTGTTGACCCGGGTGTATTCCACCGCCTGCACGGCGGGAATGGCACACAGGAACAACGCGGCAACCAGCAACAAACGAATCGACATGGGATTCTCCGGGCAGCGCGTTGTCGTCGGGGGCTCGATTGACTTAAGCAAACATCGGCCGGTTACACCACCCACGCCCCTGCGGCAGCTTCTGCATTTGGCTGTATTCAAACCAGGCGTTCGATCTTCTGATGCTGCCAGACCAGCTTGTAATACAGGGTCTGCAGCACCAGCATCCCCAGATACGCGACCGGGAACGCCATCCACACGCCCTGCAAACCATATTGCCCGTCCAGCCAGTACGCCGCCGGCAACTGCACACCGACCACGCAGATGATTGCGATCGCCACAGGCACCAGCACCGTACCGCTGGCACGCATGATCCCGCCGATGATCGCCTGGAAGCCAAACACCAGCAGGCTCCACAACATGATGTGCAGCAGATGTTCGGCCATGGCGCGGGTGCTGTCCTCAGTCAGGAACAAACCCAGCAACCAGTGCGACAGCAAATAGCCCAGCACAATCAATCCGCCGGTCAGGCACACGTTGATCAGCAGCCCGGTGCGCAGGATCGGCCCCATGCGTTCCAGCCGTCCGGCCCCGATGGCCTGGGCGCCGAGGATCGACGCGGTGATCGCAATCGACAACGCCGGGAACTGCACGTAGTTGACGATCTGGGTCACCGCGCCATAGGCCGCCGTCGCCTGTGAACCATGCTGGTTGACCAGCGCCAGAATCACCAGCTCGGACAACGACAGCACGATCATCTGCACCCCGGTCGGCAGACCGATGCGCAGGACCTTGCCGAGAATTGCCGCGTCCAGGCGCAACGCGGCGAAGAACTCGCGATCCGGCGCCAGCGGATGCCCCTTGCGAATCAGGCGCCACGCCAGCCACGCCATCGCCGACAGGTTACCCGCCAGTCCCGCATAGGCCGCGCTCTGAATGCCCATCTGCGGCAAGCCGAACCAGCCCCGTATCAGCGCTGGCGTCAGCGCCAGCCCGACGCAGGTCGACACCATCAACGCCAGCAACGGCGACAGCGTATCGCTGACCCCGCGCAGCAACTGTGTGAACAACACGAACACCAGCATCGACGGCAGAATCCACATCATCACGTGGGCATACGCCACCGCATCGTCGAGCACATCCGCCGGCGTGCCCAACCCGGCCAACGCCTGTCGCGCAAAAACGCTGCCGAGTACCGCCGCGACCAGACCGATCAATACCCCCAACAGCAGCGTCGCCCCGGCAATCGCCTTGACCATGTGCGGCTCACGCGCGCCCCATGCCTGGCCGATCAGTACACCGGCGCCGGCACCGAGGCCGATCACCAGGGCAATGAAAAAGAACACGATGGGAAACATCCCCGACACCGCCGCCAAGGCCTGCGTGCCGAGCATCTGACCGATGTAGATGCTGTTGACGGTGCCGGACATCGATTGCAGGAAATTGGACAACACCATCGGCGCCAGAAACAGCAAGTAGGTTTGCCAGAGAGGTTTGATGGCGCTGGGGGTTTGCATTGACTGGAGGTCCATCTCGACACGGGAAGACTGATGCAGGATAGCTTCGGTGACTTGCAAGCGGGGTGCAATTAACATTTGAGCCCCGTGTTTATATTTCAATCGAGGCCATGCCCATGCTCCAGCCGTCACGCCTGCTCTCCTGTGCCTTGCTGGCTCTGTTCGCCGGCACCGCCCACGCCGCCTCAGCCGCAGCGCCCGAGTCGTTGAAACCCTTGTTGATGACCCTGAACGAACGCCTGAACATCGGCGATCAGGTGGCGTTGACCAAATGGGACAGCGGCAAGCCGATTCAGGACAGCCCGCGTGAAGCGCAGGTCATTGCCAACGCCCGCGCGCTGGCCGTTGAACGCAAGCTGGATCCTGAAGACGTTGCACAGTTGCTCGCGGCGCAGATGGAAGCCAACAAGCTGGTGCAGTACGGCTTGCTCGCGCAATGGCAGGCGGCCGGGGCGGCGCCGGACACACCGCGGCCGGATCTGGGCCAGCAGATCCGCCCGCGACTGGATGAGTTGCAGAGCCGGCTGTTGCAGCAATATGCAGCGTTTGCGCCGTATCGCCAGGCTGCGGATTGTCCAGCGTGGATGATGGAGGCGCGCAAGGGGCTGGCGCGGGATGCGCTGCATGAGTTGGCGTTGGTCAGGGCTACCGGGGAGTTGTGTGTTCGGGCCGGGAACTCACGCTGAGCGACGTCAGGATCAAAAGATCGCAGCCGGCGCCAGCACCTACAAGTGGTTGGTGTGGGGTTTGGGGGACCATCATTGCCGTCGATGTTTACCATCACGGCAATGAAGTTCTCATAAAAATTCTGCGGCGTAACATCCGCTCCATACCAACCCAAAACACCCCGGAGCACACGATCATGAAACGCCAGACCCTTCTCAGCATCGCTTTCTCGGTTTTTGCAGTTAACGCTTTCGCCGCAACCCCGGCGCACACCCTGATCGCCGAAGGCGGCTCGGACAAGTTGATTGAAAGCCGTGTAGCTGAAGGCGGTTCGGATCGTCTGCTCGAACGCCGCGTTGCCGAAAGCGGCTCTGATCGTCTGCTCGAACGCCGCGTTGCCGAAGGCGGCTCCGATCGTCTGCTCGAACGCCGCGTTGCCGAAGGTGGTTCGGATCGTCTGCTCGAACGCCGCGTTGCCGAAGGCGGCTCTGATCGTCTGCTCGAACGCCGCGTTGCCGAAGGCGGTTCGGATCGTCTGATCGAAAGCCGCAACGCTTGAGCCCAAAGCACTGCCGCTGTCCCCATTGAAAGCCCGGCCTGATCAGCCGGGCTTTTTCGTGTCGGCGGTTTCGTCCCGGTTCGTGAACCGCTTCGCTGGCAGCTGATCGCCGATGTCGCATACCATGGCGCCACTCCAATGAAGACAGACACCGCCCATGCTCAAAGCCAGTCTGCGTAGCCATCTCACTCTCTGGTTTACCGGTTTGTCCCTGCTGACGTTGTTGAGCGTGGGCTTTTATGTGGGCCACATCGCCACCGAGCAGATGAAGCAGGCCAGTGGCAGCGCGTTGCTCAATACGGCACGTTCGGCCGCGTCGTTGCTGGGTGAACAACTGCGCGAGCGGCAGTTGGAGGTGTATCTGCTCAGCCGGGCGCCGCATCTGGAACGCGGTGATCTGGACAACCCGGCCATTCTCAAATCGTTGCAACTGCGCACTCAGGCCCGTGCCGAATATGCGTGGATGGGTGTGACCGATGCCGCAGGCAACGTGCATCAAGCGGTGAACGGCTTGCTGGTCGGCCAATCGGTGCAACAACGGCCGTGGTTTCAGGCCGGACTGCGCGGCGAATACACCGGCAATCCTCATGAAGCGGTGCTGCTGGCCAAAATGCTGCCGGGGTCGCCCAGCGGCGAACCGTTGCGTTTCATCGACTTCGCGGCGCCGATCCGTAACGCCGCCGATCAGGTGATTGGTGTGCTGGGCGCGCACGCGCATTGGAACTGGGTGACGCGCATTGTCGAATCGGCGGCGTTCTCCCACAAGAACTCGGCACCGGACATCGAAGCGCTGATCATCGATCACGACGGCAAAGTGCTCTACCCCGAAGCCTTGATGGGCCAGCGATTATCGACGAGTGATTCACGCGCGCCGGGCTGGTCGGTGGGCGATGGCTACCTGACCAGTATGGTTAAAGTACCAACACCGTCGAGCAGTGCACTGTCGTGGTCGATTGCCGTGCGCCAGCCCCTGGAAACCGCGCTGCAACCGGCGCATATGCTGCTGTATAAATTGCTCTTGCTGGGGGTGGTCGCTGCCGTACTGTTTGGCGTGGTGGCCTATTATCTGGCGCTGTACCTGAGTCGTCCGATCGAACAGCTGGCGCGTTCGGCCAAACAGGTGCAGGACAACCAGCCCGGTGCGCACTTTCCGTTGCAGCACCCGGTGCGGGAAATCGCCCAGCTTGGCCAGTCGATCGATGCAATGACGCAGTCGCTGCTCGGCAAGGAACGCGAACTGCAGGAGGCCAATGCATCGCTGGAAGCCATCGTGGCGCAGCGCACGGCCGATCTGCGCCAGGCCAACGCCGAGCTGCTGAGCCTGGCGACCCACGACGCGCTGACCGGCGCCTACAACCGTCGCCGCTTCGACGAAAAACTCACCGAATACACGCTGCTGTCGCGCCGCACTGGGCGCCCGTTTGCACTGCTGTTGATCGACGCCGACCATTTCAAACGCATCAACGACACCCACGGCCATGCGGTGGGCGATGACGTGCTCAGGCAATTGGCCCAATTGATCGGCGCCAGCCTGCGCACCACCGATTTCGTCGCCCGTTACGGCGGTGAAGAGTTCGCTGTCCTGTTGCCGGAAATCGCTCAGCCCGACACCCCGGAAGTGGTCGCCGAGAAAATCCGCGCGGCGATTGCCGACACGCACTTCCCGGTGGTCGAACACGTCACGGTGAGCATCGGCGTGGGCCTGGCGGACCCGGCGGACAACAGCCCCACTGCCCTGATCAAACGCGCCGATCAACAGCTGTACCAGGCGAAAGCGGCGGGACGCAACCGAGTGGCGCATCACGCGATCAGCACCTCGCCTCTCTGATCGTTCCCACGCGCTACGTGGGTACGCAGTCCGTGAGGCACACTCCCACGCCAAGCGTGGCGGCGATCAGAAATCAAGCGCCGGCCCTTATTGCGCGAAGGTCTGGAGGTAGGCCAGCAGGTTGTCGAGTTTTTCCTGGTCGCTCAGCCCCCAGAAAATCATCCGCGTGCCAGGCACCACGCCTTTCGGATCTTTCAGGTACGCCGTCAGCGTGTCGCGGTCCCAAGTCAGGCCGGCATTTTTCATCGCGTCGGAATAAACGTAGTTCGCCGAGGTCCCGGCCTTGCGGCCAATGATGCCGTTGAGTTGCGGACCGAAGCCCGGCCTGGCGGATTCGCCGACCTGATGGCAGCCGCCGCACAGGCGCGGGAAGATCCTGGCGCCGGCCTCAGGGTCGCCGGCGGCGTGCGCGGTGGTGCCGAAAAGGCCTGCGGCAAGGATCAAGGTCAGGGACAGGAAAGCGCTGTTTTTCATCAAACGATCCAAAGCAGTGTCGTGCAAGTGCGCCAAGGCTAACATTTTGTGGCGAGCGAGCTTGCTTCCGCCGGGTGGCGAAGCGGCCGCAAACACAGGACTGCTGCGCAGTCCAGGGGGAACAAACTCCCTCGCCACGGTTTTCTCGCCAGCGAAAGCTTACAGATACGCGCCGATGACCTTTCTGACGGTGATCAACGCTTGACGCAAGACGTCCATGTCCACCGACCCCAACGCCAGCCGAATCGCATGGGGCACCTGCGCCGACACCGAAAACGGCTCCGCCGTGGTGACCGAAATCTGTTCGTGCATCAACGCCACGACGATCTGATCGGCGCGCACGTCTTCCGGCAGCGGTAGCCATAGGAAGTACGAGGACGGATGGCCAATGCAG
>NZ_QAIU01000494.1:0-2753 GCF_003061205.1 Pseudomonas sp. HMWF006 | reverse complement strand
CTGCTGCGAGCGCCGCCCGAATACGGGCAGTTGGTCGAGGCGTTGCGTCAGTACTTCAGCTTTCAGCCGTTGCCGGCCTCGGCCTGAGTGCGGCGGCGCCGTCATTATTGTTATCGCTGGCAAGCCAGCTCCCACAGGGTTTTCGTCGCGCTCGGAGGGTGTGTCCGCGCGCAGAACCTGTGGCAGCGGGCTTGCCCGCGATGGCGTCAGTGCAGGCGCCGCAGGGTTAACGGTCAGGTCACGGCAATCGCCCGCTCACGGTCGAGCGTCTTCTCCGCCAGCAACAGGCCCATTTCGCTCAATTGATAGATCGCCATCGCCAGATGGCGCGGCTTGTCGTCCAGGCTGTCGGCCAGGTCGAGCAGCAGAATGCTGACCGAGGAAAAGGTTTCGTAAGTCTGGATGGCCACGGCTTCGGGGTTGAGATCGGGGCTGACCATGAACATCTGCATGCCGCGATCCACGGAGTTGCGCGATGGGGGTTCGGGTTTGAGGTAGTGGTCGAGGGCGCGCTCGGCGGCCTCGTTGAGTTTTTTTGAATCGGCTGAGGTGTAGGGGGAAACCGGGTCGGTTGCCGGGGGATTCGGTGTGTCTTTGAACATAGTGATAACCCTTGTAGTGAGGGCCTTCACCACTTCGCGACTAAACGAAGGGTGGCGGCTGGACGCAGGTTAGTCGACCGGGGGGTATCACCAAAAACCGGCGCGCCGAAGCGCCCTGCGAACAGCCACCATCGAGTGCGGGGATAGGGAATACCCGACTTGATGACGCTTATACACATTGGTGACACACCCCTGGGCGACTAAACCCGACCACTGATTGGCAGCGGCACGGACCAAGTTACGGGGCATCACCAAAGCGCACAAGTCGGCGGATTCTGAGGGATGTGTAGGCAACGGCGCAAGGCACTGTAGCCATGTGCGTATGGCTGAAGGACGTTGTCAGCCTGCGTTGTAGGAAAAGCTACCGTCTGTCGGGACTGTCAGATTTTACAGGTAGGCAGCCGGTTATCCGGCGGCGTACACATACCTCTCGGACATAGCGACGATGAGGGCAGAGTCATGTCAAAGGATACGGATCTGGAAGGTGCACCCGGCGAGGCCGACGTGTTTGGCGCCGATCAAGAACCGCCGCTTCTCTCGGACGGGGTAAGTCCGGACGGACTGTATGTCGGGCCTTTGGAAATTCGGGATTGGGAGTTTACCGAAACCGTCGATACCAACAGTTCGATCATCTTCAATGTCCCGCAGTCTGACGGAGAGCATCAGGTCTGGATTGATTACTACGGCCCCAACGGATATTACGTGAAATTGATTGAGGGGGTCTGGTACAAGGGCGTCCAATGGAACGAATACCTTGCTACTGGACTTCCGGAGGGTTATGGCCAGTATTCCACGATATGGAGATACAAAACCGATTGGTCCGAGACAAGAAACAAACCGGTATTCGTCAGAAAGCTACCTGTTATCACCGGTAAAGATGAACTGACAGCAACAGTCCTCGGCACGGGTGTTACGAGTGGCTATCTTGACATCGTCGAAGACAGCACTAACGCCTCGATGAGTCCGGCGATTCTCGGCAACCAGGCCAACTGGACCCTCAAAGTGCGCGAGGGCTTAAAGCCCTGGACTTACAGCATCAAGGTCAGGCATTCGCAAACTGGATGGGCTACTCGTTACTCGACGCCGATCAGTTTCAATTATTACGGCGTCCCTACCATCCGTGAGCCGAAACAGGATGATGTCGTAAGGGAAAGCAGACCCAGGGTTGAAGGCCAAGGGTTTCCGTCTGCAACCGTGAAAATTTATCAATCAGGCTCGGGCATCATTACCTATGGTGAGGCCCAGGTTGGCAATGACGGGCTCTGGTCGACGTATTTGCAGCACGACTTGCCCTATGGATCCTTTACGTTTATCGCTCAACAGTCGATGGGCAATTCTGTATTGCCCGGCTGGTCGAATCTGGTGACGGTCAATGCCAAATTTCCGCCCGGTACCCCTGCAATAAATTCCATGATTCCTGTCACGGAGCAGAATCAGAGTTTTACCCTGACTGGATCGAATGGCGGGGTCGGGGGGATTGTTCGAATTTTCATCGACGGGACGTCAACCCCGGTCGGTGAAAGCGCCGTGCTGACGCAGGCAAACTGGAGTGCCGAGGTTCAAGTGCCCGTAGGGCCCGCCTCGTTGGTGGCCATAAACGTGCGGGACGAATACGAATCCGGGCGCAGCGGTCCCCGCGCCTTCAAGATCCGCCCCCCGGCGCTGCTGGAACCACAAATGACCGTTCTCGCGGATGGCGGCATTCGGTTCTCAGGCAGCGGCCACTCCAGTGCAACGGTCGAATTCACTCTGCCCTCAGACTCGGGAGTCACTGCACCGCCGTCTGTTGTAGTCAGAGACGGCTTCTGGCAAACAACCGCGACAGGCTGGCCATTCGGCACTTATAAGCTCAAGGTCATTCAAAAGGTTCGGGACGGAGCCAATGGCTGGATCGAGTCAGTCAAATTGGAGTACACGGTCGACAAGCAAATGCCTGATGTGTATGAAACGGACTTCTCAAGGGAGTACCAACCCACCTTCAGCGGCAAAGGTTACAACGGCGCCACCGTCAGGCTCTACCATCCCGGCGGCATACATCTGGCCGCCCCCGATGTCGTCGTGAAGGGCGGGGAATGGTCCAGCATGGCCATCGAGCAATGGGGGCCGTCGGACGAACGGGAAGTTCATATCAAGCAGTTCATCGGCGTAGAG
>NZ_QAIU01000493.1:2332-6802 GCF_003061205.1 Pseudomonas sp. HMWF006 | reverse complement strand
CGCTGCGGCACCACGCTGCTCAAGGCCTGATCAAGCAAAAAGCGGTTGCCCGACGTCTTGTCGAGCGAGATGTAATCCTGCTGATAGAACTCGTCCCACGTCACGCTGCTGCGCCCGGCCAACGGGTGATCGCGCCGGCAAGCAACGACATAGCACTCCTGCACAAGCGGTTCGAAATCGACTTTGGCATCCTGAGTGCCCAGGAAACTCAAACCGAAATCCGCCTCGCCATTCACCACTGCGCTGAGCACATCGTGGGCGCTGGAATCGAGGACCTTGACCTTGATCCGCGGAAACTGCTGGTGGTAACGCGCCACCACCCGCGGCATGAAGTAGTACGCCGCCGACGGCACGCAGGCCACGGTGACGTGACCCATTCGGGTCGAAGCGACTTCGCTGATGCCCAGCAATGCCACGTCGAGGTCATCCAGCAAGCGCTCGACGCTGGGCATGAATCCGCGCCCGGCCTGGGTCAGGCTGACCTTGCGCGTGGTGCGCTCGAACAACTTCACACCGAGCGCGTCTTCGAGCTTTTCGATGCGCCGGCTCAGCGCCGGTTGTGACAGGCGCACGGTGTCGGCAGCCTTGCGAAAACTGCCCTGCTCGACCACCGCGCGAAAGGCCTGCAGGTCGTTGAGGTCGAAGTTGATGGCCATGGCGAACTCTAAAAAGATTGATTCACAAAGGCTATCAATGTAACCAACTGATGCAAAATATTACAGAGCGCATGAGCAGCCCTTGTAGGAGTGAGCCTGCTCGCGATGGCGGAATGTCAGTCAACAACCGGGAATCTGACAGATTGCTATCGCCAGCAGGCTGGCTGCTACAGGGGATCTTCAATGGATCTTGAATCGTTTCAGCCCTTATCCTTATCGCCCCCGCCGTACCGTTGTCAGGAGTTACCCCATGCCCCATGAAGGCAATCTGTTGCAAGCCGCTGTCGTGTTTCTGTTCGCGGCGGTGCTCACCGTGCCTCTGGCCAAACGTCTGCAACTGGGCGCTGTGCTCGGTTATCTGTTTGCCGGGGTGATCATCGGTCCTTCCGTGCTGGGCCTGATCGGCAATCCGCAGAGCGTGGCGCACATCTCGGAACTGGGTGTGGTCCTGCTGCTGTTCATCATTGGCCTCGAACTGTCGCCGCGACGCTTGTGGGTAATGCGCAAATCGGTGTTCGGCGTCGGCCTGGCGCAGGTGTTGCTGACCGCCTCGGTGATTGGCGTGCTGGCGCTGGCGCTGTTTGGCCAGCCTCTTAACAGCGCGATTGTGCTCGGCCTCGGCCTGGCGCTGTCGTCCACCGCTTTCGGCCTGCAAAGCCTGGCCGAGCGCAAGGAACTGACCAGCCCCCACGGGCGGCTGGCGTTTGCGATTCTGCTGTTTCAGGACATCGCCGCCATCCCGTTGATCGCCCTGGTGCCGATGCTCGCCGGCAGCGGTCAGGACACCAGCAACGCCGACAGCCTCAATCACGCCTTGCAAGTGCTCGGCGGCATCGCCGTGGTGGTGGTCGGCGGGCGTTATCTGTTGCGTCCGGTGTTCCGCGTGGTGGCGAAAACCGGCTTGCCGGAAGTGTCCACCGCCACCGCGCTGCTGGTGGTGATCGGTACGGCGTGGCTGATGGACCTGGTCGGTGTGTCGATGGCGCTGGGGGCGTTTCTCGCCGGGCTGCTGCTGGCGGATTCGGAGTATCGCCATGAACTGGAAGCACAGATCGAACCGTTCAAAGGGCTGCTGCTGGGGTTGTTTTTCATCAGCGTCGGCATGGGCGCAAATCTCAGCCTGTTGCTCAGCGCCCCCGTCACCGTACTGGGGCTGACGCTGTTGCTGATCGGTCTGAAGCTGCCGTTGCTGTTCGTTGTCGGGCGTTTGGCCGGTGGTCTCAACAAGATCAGCGCCATTCGCCTCGGTATCGTCCTGGCGGCCGGTGGTGAATTCGCCTTCGTGGTGTTCAAGATCGGTCGCGATCAGGGTCTGTTCGAACCGCGCCTGTACGACTTGCTGGTGCTGACCATCACCCTGTCGATGGCGGTGACGCCATTGTTGCTGTTGGTCTGTGCGCGTCTGGTCAGCCCGAAAGTGCAGCCGGTGGAAGTGCCGGAGCAGTTCCGCCAGATCGACACCGAAACGCCACGGGTGGTGATTGCCGGCATGGGCCGGATGGGGCAGATCGTGGCGCGGATTCTGCGGGCGCAGAACATCCGGTTCGTGGCGCTGGACACCTCGGTGGAAACCATCGAGCTGTCGCGCAGTTTCGGCGGTGTGCCGGTGTTCTATGGTGACCCGATGCGCCCGGAAATCCTCAACGCGGCCAAGGTTGGCGAGGCGGAATATTTCGTGATTGCCACGGATGACCCGGAGACCAACATCAAGACGGCCGAAATCGTGCGCAAGCTGTATCCGCACATGAAAATCATCGCCCGGGCACGTAACCGTCAGCACGTGCACCGCTTGGTCGATGTCGGCGCCGAGCCGATACGGGAAACCTACTATTCGAGTCTGGAAATGAGCCGCCGCACCCTGGTCGGCCTCGGTCTGACCCAGGCCCAGGCCGATGCGCGGATCAAGCGCTTCAAGCACCACGACGAACAGGTGCTGGAAGCCCAGCACGCGGTTTACGACGACGCCGCCAAAGTCCTGCAGACCGCTCAGGAAGCCCGGGCGGAACTGGCGCGGCTGTTTGAGTCGGATCAGCTGGAAGAGGAATCGCGCCAGGACTGACGTCCTTGCACAGATCCAAATGTCAGACCGCCAGGGCCGACGCCTTCGCGGGCAAGCCCACTCCCCCAGGTTTTATGAACGACTGAAAACCCTGGGGGAGCTGGCTTGCCAGCGAAGAGGCCAGCACATTCCGCATCAATGTGCCTTGAATCAGGCCAGCTCTAATTCATGCTCGTGCTTGACCGGCGCCACCTCAAACCGGTCGGCCAGGAACGGCGTGATATCCAGCGGCAACGGCTCGTCGTTGATCAGTTTGTCCAGCAGCACACCGGTAATCGCCGACGTCAGAATGCCGGTGCGGAAGTGTCCGCAGGCATTCATGTAGCCCTCCACCCCACGCATCGGCCCGAGAATCGGCAACTCGTCCGGCGAGCCCGGACGCAGTCCGGCCCAGGTGCGCTTGAGGTTGACGTCCTTGAGTTCCGGCAGGCAGCGCACCGCCCCCTGCACCAGCCCGGCGATTTCCGGGTAAGTGGTGGTCACGTCGAAACCCTTGTCTTCGGTGGTGCTGCCGATCAGGATCTCGCCGTTGTCCTTTTGCGCCACGTAGCAATCGCTGGTGGTCAGGCAGCCGTTGAGAATTTTCGGCAGGCGTTCGGTCAGCAGAATCTGGCCCTTCACCGGTTTCACCGGAATGCGGATGCCCGTCGCCCACTCGCTCAAATCCGCCGCCCAGGCGCCGCCCGCGTTGATCAGCGTCTTGCAGTGAAACACCCCCGCCTCCGCCGTCTGCACCCCGGTCACGCGGGTGCCGTGGTGCAGCACACCGGTCACGTTGGTGTTGACGAAGATATCGACACCGTTCTGCCGCGCACCCTCCAGATAGGCATCGGCGAGGCGAAACGGGCTGACCTGGTGATCGCAAAGAAACTCCAGTGCGCCACGGGCCTCGTGACTGACGCTCGGCTCGGCTGCACGCAGCGCCGCCTGATCGAGCCAGCGCACCTGATCGGCGAGGTGCGGAATGCAACCGACGATGTGTTCGGCGTAGAGCCGGTCTTCGTCGTCATAAATGACGAATTTCAGCCCGGTCTTTTCGAACTTGAAATCCATCCCGTGGTGGTCTTTCAGCTCCCGGTGCAACGCCGGGTACAGCGCGTTGGACTGCAGGGCGAAATCGAAGAACGACGCCGGCAGGATATGCGGTGTGCTGGCGTCTACCGCCACTGCCGCGCCCTGGGTTTCGCGCTTGCGATTGGCCGACATCATGCGGAAGAAAATCACCCCGCAGCCGAGGCCGACCGATTCACCGATCGCCCACAAACCACCGGCCGAAGCACGGGTCGCGTTGCCCGGCCGCTTGGCATCAATCAGCGCGACCTTGAGGCCCTGGCGCTTGGACAATTGATAGGCGCAGGACGCCCCGATCACGCCGCCACCGGCAATGATCACGTCATAGAACTTACTCATGGGCAGCGGCCTCCGTGCCGACGGACTGGAACGCGGAAAATGGAATCGGATCAATCGGGAAACGCGGACGCAGCCAGCCGACGTCCTTGCGTCCGGTGGCCTGGCGCAGACGGTCGCTGCAATAGCCGACGCACATCCGCCCCTGACAGTCGCCCATGCTCACCCGGGTGCGCATTTTCAGGCTGGCGATGTCTTGCACGCCCTGCTCCAGCGCGCGGTCGATGTCGGCGCGGGTCGTGTGTTCGCAGCGGCAGATCACCGTGTCGGCGGCCGGCAACGCGGTCTGGCCGACGCCGCGCTCGGTGTAGCGATCCACGGCAGCGCGAAAGCGCACGATGGCTTTGA
>NZ_QAIU01000493.1:0-2246 GCF_003061205.1 Pseudomonas sp. HMWF006 | reverse complement strand
CTTCCCCGCCGCGAATCCCGCCCATGTCGCCGGCCAGGTGCACATGGGGTTCGCTGCTTTGCTGCCAGATATTGGCGTTGGCGCGCAGATAGCCGTCGTCGCTGAAGCCGTGATCGAGGCCCATCTGCTGACTGAGTTGGGTGCGCGGGATGAAGCCGTAACCGACCGCCAGCGTCTGCGCTTCGAAGCGTTCGACACGGGACAGGTCCGGCTCCCACGTCGCCGAATAGGGCGCGACGCTGACACTTTTCAGTTCGCCTTCGCCGTGGGCTTCGACCACGCCCCAGCCGTAATTCATCGGGATGCCGTGCAGTTTCAGGTACGCGAGCATGCTCAGGCCATCGAGGAACAGCTGCGGCTTGTTCAACAGCGCCAGACTCTCGCGGGCGATCTTGCTGAAGACGCAGGCCTCATACACCCCCGCCACACGCACGCCCGAGGCGTGCAGCTGCGTCGCTACCAGCGGCAACAACGGCCCGGTGCCGGCAATGATCACCGGCCCTTGCGGCTTGACCACGCCGCTTTTGATTTGCAGTTGCAGGCCACCCAGCATGATGACCCCCGGCAGCGTCCAGCCGGGAAACGGCACACTGCGTTCGTGGCAACCGGCAGCCAGCAGCACTTGCGGGTACTCGATCGAGTGCAGTTGCTCGTCGCCGTCCAGCACCACCAGTGCCCGCGAGCCCTCGGCGCCGATCACGCGATGGTTCAGACGCACGTCGATCAACCCGGCCTGCGCCTGAAAATCACCGTGCAGTTTGCCCAGCACTTCAGCGTAACGCGGCCCCAGATAATCCAGTTGCACGCCATCGCGCAGCGGCCCGCGATAGACCACCCCGCCAAGGCGCGACGCTTCTTCGAGCAGGGTACAACGCACGCCGTGCCGGGCCAGTTCGATGGCCGCAGCCATGCCCGCCGGGCCGCCGCCGACGATCAACGGTTGCTGACTCATACGACCTCCTGCGCGGCGACGCGGTTGACCTGGGTCTCGATGCGCATGCCGTCGCGCACCACGGTCTGGCAGGCGCGGCGCTTGTGCCGGCCGTTGATTTTGACCAGGCAACACTGGCACACGCCCATGCCGCAGTAGGCGCCGCTGATCTGGTCATGATCGTTGCGGGCAATCTGGCGTACGCCAAGGGATTGAATGACGCTGAGCACGGTTTCGCCGATGGCGGCGGTCACTGGTTGGCCGTTGATGTGGACGGTCATATCCGCCTGGGTCAAAGGCTGAATATCGAAGGTTCGTTCTAGGCAGTGCATTGCAATGTTCATCCGTGAAAAGGTTCAGGGGAGTTCTACGTCAGCTCCTTGCTGCACTCTGCCTGGCGACCCGTTGTGGTTTTTGGTGGGATCTGCCGGGCGACTCCATGAGCGCAGCAAATTGCGCACCGGAGCACTGTAGTCGATACCGCGACAAGGGCCTGGATCTTTTAAGTTAGGTGATCTCGCCCAAGGGAATATTGATCCAGATCGTTAAAACATCTCTCCCTGCAGGCACTGCTGCGGGTTGCGATCTCTTGATCCTGTTTTAAAAAATCAAGGTCAAAGGATCACAGCCTTCGACAGCCCCTGCGCAGGTCAGCGGCAACAATGAAAAAGCCGCTTTCACCGTGAAGTGGAAGCGGCCGAGGCAATGAACCCCTATAGAGCAATCAGTGCACGAACAGGGCGATCAGAATGATGATCGGGATCGGTACGCCGAGGAAAAACAGCAGTAGTGAGCGCATGGTGGTTCTCCTTGATTAACGGACCGGGGTGGTCGTGGTGTAAGTGTCGACTTCAACGTACTCGACCGCATCGCGACGACGACCGCCGAAGGTGGCGGCGAAGCTGGCGAAGAACGCACCGGCCAGCAGCGAGATGAACATCCACAGCGACGTCCAGGCAGCGACTTTGGCAGCGGTGTCGGCGGCTTCTTGAGCTTTGACTTTGGCGTCGGCGATGGCTTTCTGGGTACGTGCGTAGATTTCATCGACGCGACGTTCGGCATCGGCCTGGGTCAGGTTGGTCCGTTGAGCGACGAGTTGCGCAAGGTAAGTACGGTCTTCGGCGCTGAGCTGACCATTGGCCAGGCTTTGCGCAAAGATACGAGTCACGGTGCCACGGGCGGCGTCATCGCTGACGGCTGCAGGACGGTCATCACGGAACAGGCTGTCGACGAAGTAACCGTACTGACTGCTGTCGGTGTTTGCCGCAGCCGTGCCGGCGGCCTGGGTAATGGCGCTGGCGGCACCGCCGGCGAC
>NZ_QAIU01000492.1:3777-5750 GCF_003061205.1 Pseudomonas sp. HMWF006 | reverse complement strand
CCTTTGCATTTGTCGCAGACCTTGTCTGTGGGGAGTACGCAATGAACCGTTCCCGTTTGCTGATGAGCCTGGGCCTGTGTGCCGGGCTGGCCGCGTGCAGCTCTGCGCAGGTGGCCAACAAGGAAGCCGCCGACCTGATTGATCAGGGCCAGTACGAGGCGGGGCTGGCCCGGATCGAGGAAGGTCTGCGCGAGAACCCTCGCGACACCGAATTGCACCTGCTGCTTAACAGCGGCCGCGCCAAAGCGATCACGGCATTGCTGACCGCCGGCGACACCGACCGCTCGCGCCGCGACTTTGCTTCGGCGCGCACCGCTTACATGCGCGTGCTGACCATCGAACCGAACAACCGCCGCGCTCAGGATGCCCTCAAGCAGCTGGAATATTTGCGCACCATGGACGAAAAACTCGAGCTGGCCCGTGGTGACCTGCGTCGCGGCGACATCTACGGCGCGGATCGTCAGGTCAAACAGATCCTCGAACTCGACCCGGCCAACGCAGGCGCGCTGGAGCTGCAAGGCAACATTCGCCTGGTGCAGAGCCGCAACGTGATTGCCTACCCGCAACTGCGCACCAAGCTCGATCGCCCGGTCACCCTGGAATTTCGTGACGCCAACCTGAAGACCATTTTCGAAGTGCTGTCGCAGGTCGCCGGGCTGAATTTCATCTTCGACAAAGACCTGCGCCCGGACATGAAGGCGACGATTTTCGTGCGTGACGTGCGCATCGAAGACGCCGTGACCCTGCTGCTGCAACAGAACCAGTTGCACCAGAAAGTGGTGAACGAAAACACCTTGCTGATCTACCCGGATTCGCCACAGAAAGTGAAGGATTACCAGGAACTGGTGATGCGCACCTTCTACCTGACCAGCATCGACGCCAACACCGCGCTGAATATGGTGAAAACCATGCTCAAGACCCGCGACGTGTTCGTCGACGAACGCCTCAACACCCTGACCATGCGCGACACCGAAGACGCGATCCGCATGGCGGAAAAGCTCCTGCAATCGCAAGACCAGTCCAACCCCGAAGTGGTGCTCGAAGTCGAGGTCATGGAAGTGGCCACTCAGCGCATTCTCGACCTCGGCCTGCAATGGCCGAGCACCTTCGGTGTGGTCAACAGCGATGGTTCGCCGGTCACGCTGCTCGGGCAACTCAAGGGCATCAACTCCGACCGCATCTCCATCGGCCCATCGCCGCAGGCCAAGATCAACGCGCAGGACAACGACATCAACACCCTCGCCAGTCCGGTGATTCGCGTCAGCAACCGCGAACAGGCGCGCATTCACATTGGTCAGCGCGTGCCGATCATCAGCGCGACCTCGGTGCCGTCGACACAGGGGCCGGTGATCACCGAAAGCGTGACCTATCTGGATGTCGGTCTGAAGCTCGAAGTGACCCCCACCGTGCACCTGAACAACGAAGTGGCGATCAAGATTGCCCTGGAAGTGAGTAACGCCACGCCGCTGGAGCCGACCCGCCAGGGCACGATCCCGGTGCAGGTCGACACCCGCAATGCGCAAACCTCGCTGCGTCTGCACGACGGCGAAACGCAGATCCTTGCCGGGCTGGTGCGCAACGACCACGGCGCGACCGGCAACAAGATTCCCGGCCTCGGCGATATTCCCGGGCTGGGCCGCTTGTTCGGCAGCAACAAAGACACCATCGGCAAATCGGAACTGGTGCTGTCGATCACCCCGCGGATCGTGCGCAACCTGCCGTACCAGAGCCCGTCGGACATGGAGTTCTCCACCGGCACCGAAACCAGCATGCACATCCAGGCACCGGATCGTTCACAGAGCTACGTGATGCCATCGCCTGCCGCGCAGCCGCGTGCCGTCGGTGAATCGGCCGTGGCCACCACCCGCGTCACTGTCGAGAAGCCTTGATCATGACCGCCTCCCAGCGCGGTTTTACCTTGATCGAAGTCGTGGTGACGCTGGCCCTGATCGGCCTGTTGGCGAGCATGGCCG
>NZ_QAIU01000492.1:0-3767 GCF_003061205.1 Pseudomonas sp. HMWF006 | reverse complement strand
CCCCTGACCGAGACCCTGGTGCGGCGTGGCAAGGAGCAGGAATTGCGCAATGCGCTGTACCAGATTCGCGATGGTATCGACGCCTATAAGCGTGCCTTCGATGCCGGCTACATCGAGAAGTCGCTGAACAGCAGCGGCTACCCGCCGAACCTGAAAGTGCTGGTCGAGGGCGTGCGCGATGTGCGCAGCGCCAAAGGCGCCAAGTTCTACTTTTTACGCCGCATCCCGCGCGATCCGCTGGTACCGGCCAAACGTGATGACGAAGGGGGTTGGGGCATACGTGCCTACAACAGTTCGGCTCAGAACCCGCGCGATGGCGAAGACGTGTTCGACGTCTACTCCCACGCCCGGGGCAAGGGCCTCAACGGTGTCGCTTACCGCGAGTGGTGAACCTCATGCGCCGGGAAAAAGGTTTTACCTTGCTGGAGCTGATGGTGGTGATGGCGATCATCGCCACGCTGATGACCATCGCGCTGCCGCGCTACTTCAACAGCCTCGAAGCGTCGAAGGAAACCACGCTGCGCCAAAGTCTGTCGGCGATGCGTGAAGCGCTGGATCACTTCTACGGCGACACCGGCCGCTACCCGGATTCCATCGAGCAACTGATCGAACAACGTTACCTGCGCAGCGCGCCCCTTGATCCGATCACCGAACGCAAAGACCAGTGGGTGCTGATCGCGCCACCGGACGGCGTTGCGGGCGGCGTGGCCGACATCAAAAGCGGTGCTACCGGGAGGGCGCGTGATGGCAGCCAGTATGCCGAGTGGTAACCGCGCGCAGCAGGGTGGCTTCACTTACCTGGGCGTGCTGTTCCTGATTGTCGTGATGGGCATGGGCCTGGCCAGTGCCGGCGAATTGTGGTCGACCGCTTCGCGCCGCGATCGCGAGAAGCAATTGCTCTGGGTCGGCACCCAATACGCTCAGGCACTGCGCAGCTACTACCGCAGTTCGCCGGGGCTGGCGCAGTACCCGAAAGAGCTTGCTGACCTGCTCGACGATCAGCGTTTTCCTGAGGCCAGGCATCACCTGCGTCAGCTCTATCCGGACCCGATCGGTCAGGGTGAATGGGCGCTGCAACGCGGCTTCGACGGACGCATCACCGGCCTCAACAGCCCGTCGACGGAGCTGCCGTTGAAGCAGGCGGATTTCCCGACGCAGTGGTCGGACTTCGAAGGCATGCAGCGTTATTCGGACTGGCAGTTTGTTGCCGACAAAGCCTTCCTTGAGGGCACCAATGGCCCGGCCAAAGGCCAGTCGAACCTGCCGCAGGCGTTGCAGCCATGACTCGCCAATGGTGGTGCGCGCTGATCCTCACCGCTGTGGTGTGCTGCGCCCACGCCGGCGAAGAAGACGAAATGATGGGCTTCATCGTCGACGACACGATCTCGCACATCGGCCACGACTTTTACTACTCGTTCAGTGAACGCCTGCGTGACACCAGCCCGATGGATTTCAACCTGGTGGTGCGCGAGCGCCCCGACGCGCGCTGGGGCAGCCTGGTGACCGTGGAATATCAGCAACGCCTGGTTTATCGGCGCTTCCTGCCGCCGAACACCGTGGAACTGAAGGACGAGGCCTACGCGGCCGCCGACTGGGTTCGACGCCAGGTAGTCCAGCGCAAGCTGGAGGCTCTGTTGCAGGACACCACCGACCTTGAGAAGGACGAACTATGAACAGCACAACGTTCTCACGGCGCAGCGGATTCTGGACCTCGGGGTTGTTGATCGGGCTCGCCAGCGCCGCGGCTGTCCAGGCCACCGAACTGGTCTACACGCCGGTCAATCCATCGTTCGGCGGCAACCCGCTGAACGGAACCTGGCTGCTCAACAACGCCCAGGCGCAAAACGATTACGACGACCCGGACCTCAAGAGTCGTTCGAGCGTGGCCGGCACCTCGGCGCTGGAGCGCTTCACCAGTCAATTGCAATCGCGGCTGCTAGGGCAGTTGCTGGACAACATCTCCACTGGCAACACGGGGAGCCTGTCCACTGACTCTTTTATCGTCAACGTCATCGACGACTCCGGGGCACTGAGCATTGAAGTGACCGATCGAGCGACCGGTGAGGTTTCGGAAATTCAGGTGAACGGCCTCAACCCATGACGGGCTGACGGTTCCGGGGAGAGACGGACATGAAAAAGATCATCGCGCTAGGGCTGATGTTGGCGACATTACAAGGGTGCAGTCTGCGTGAGCCGATGCCGGCCGAGCAGGACACCGAAACCCCGACCCTGACTCCAAGGGCCTCGACTTATTACGACTTGCTGAAGATGCCGCGCCCCAAGGGGCGGCTGATGGCGGTGGTGTACGGCTTCCGTGATCAGACCGGGCAGTACAAGCCGACGCCGGCGAGTTCGTTTTCCACCAGCGTGACCCAAGGCGCAGCGTCGATGTTGATGGACGCGATGCAGGCCAGTGGCTGGTTTGTGGTACTGGAGCGGGAAGGGCTGCAGAACCTGTTGACCGAGCGCAAGATCATTCGCGCATCGCAGAAGAAGCCGAATACGCCGGTAAATATTCAGGGTGAGCTGCCACCGTTGCAGGCGGCGAACATGATGCTTGAGGGCGGGATCATTGCCTATGACACCAATGTGCGTAGCGGTGGGGAAGGGGCGAGGTATCTCGGGATCGATTTGCAGCGTGAATATCGGGTGGATCAGGTGACCGTGAATTTGCGCGCGGTGGATGTGCGTAGCGGGCAGGTGTTGGCGAATGTGATGACCAGCAAGACGATTTATTCGGTGGCGCGCAGTGCGGGGATTTTCAAGTTTATCGAGTTCAAGAAGTTGCTTGAGGCTGAGGTCGGGTATACGACTAACGAACCGGCGCAGTTGTGTGTGTTGTCGGCGATCGAGGCGGCGGTGGGGC
Organism: Pseudomonas sp. HMWF006; assembly: GCF_003061205.1. Lineage (NCBI taxonomy): Bacteria > Pseudomonadati > Pseudomonadota > Gammaproteobacteria > Pseudomonadales > Pseudomonadaceae > Pseudomonas > Pseudomonas sp. HMWF006. The sequence continues at coordinate 901 of NZ_QAIU01000492.1, read as the reverse complement.
ATATGGTGGCGCAGGGGATTGAGCGGCGGTTGTGGCAGGTGGCGGGGGACGCTTCTGTGCCTTCGCAGGATGATGTTTTGAATCGGTATTTGAGCCAGAACAAGGTGGATCCGGAGGCGGAGTGAACGTGGCGGCCTTCGGGCCGACCAGGTTCTTGCCGATGTACTCGGTTCCCACTGTAGGAGCTAGCCTTGCTGGCGATAGCTATCTATGAAACGCTGATGCTTTTGCGGATGTACCAGAAATTTGTGGGAGCTGGCTTGCCAGCGATGGCGGCCTGATAGCCGACCAGGCTCTGGCTGGTGTACGCAGTTCCAATTGTGGGAGCGAGCTTGCTCGCGAAGGCTTTCTGTCAGGCGGTAGGGTTCTTTCTTATTGAGTACATATCCATTCCTGCGGTAACGACCACTTAGGGTTTCGCCCTTACGGCGACTCACTTTTTTTACAAACGCCTAAAAAAAGTAAGCAAAAAAACGCTTGCTCCTACGTGCGGCCCGCTCGCTGGGGCTCGGGGTTCCTTCGCTCCGGGACCGATCCGGGCGCAGCGCCTCCGGTTTGCTTCGCTGCACCTCCTCTCGCTGTGTTTGGCTGTGCCAAACGGTCGCTGCGCTCCCACGCCCGGATCAATCCCTACACTCAGCCTTCCGATGTCGCCCGTGGATCAAGATCAAAAGCAGGCGAGCTGACACTCGGCCTATTGAGTGGTGAAGAGCGGGGCGTAGTCGGCTTTGGATTTGTGGTGGATTTTCCCCTCACCCCAGCCCTCTCCCGAGGGAGAGGGTGCCGATTTTTGGGCCTTTCAAAATCTGAGTTCAACGGGGTATCGCACGTCGGCGTACCTCTCCCAAACCACTCGGTTGATCTGGCTTAATGATTCTGGACACCCTTAAAGGGCGGTAAT
>NZ_QAIU01000491.1:8263-10171 GCF_003061205.1 Pseudomonas sp. HMWF006 | reverse complement strand
CAACGGGAGCACGCATGATCCGTTGCCAATCCCTGACGTGGGGCGCCCCCGGCCAACCCCTGACATCCCCCCTTTCACTTGAGCTGGACAATGGCAGTCTCACGGCAATCGTTGGCGCTAACGGTTGTGGCAAAAGCAGCCTGGTGAAAGTGATGGCCGGTTTACAAAAGCCGTTGGCGGGCCAGGTCACGCTGAGTGTTCCACGCCAAAGCGGTCTGTCCTTCCTGCCACAGCAACAGCATCTGGACCGGCAATTCCCGATCAGCCTCCACGAACTGGTGGCCGCCGGTTTCTGGGGCCGTAGATTATCGACCCAGCTGCGTGCCCAGCGACTCGCCGATGCGTTGGACAACTGGCACCTGAGTGGACTCAGCCACCGGCCGCTGATGGCACTGTCGGGCGGAGAACTGCAACGTGCCCTGCTCGCGCGCTTGAGCCTGACCGACGCGCCGATCCTGTTGCTCGACGAACCCCACGCTGCACTCGATGAACTCGGCCAGCAGTTGCTTTGGGAACATATTCACGCCTGGCACGGCGAAGGCCGAACCCTCGTCGTGGTCTGCCATGACCTCGCTGCCGTCCGCCAACACATCGCTCAAACAGTGCTGATCAACAATCGCCAATGTGTGTACGGCGCGAGCACGGAACTGATTCAACAAACTCCCGACATGCAGGTGGCCTGATGCTTGCCATCGCGCACTTCTGGCAACCGTTCAGCGAATTCGTTTTCATGCGGCGTGCGCTGCTCGGCGGGCTGGTGCTCGCCTGCAGCGTCGCCCCACTCGGGGTGTTTTTGATTCTGCGGCGGATGAGCCTGATCGGTGACGCCGTCGCCCACGGCATCCTTCCCGGTGCCGCGTTGGGCTTCTGGTTCGCCGGCCTCAGTCTGCCTGCCCTGACCCTCGGCGGTCTCGGTGCCGGTCTGAGCATGGCCGGCCTCGCGGCGTGGATCACTCGCCGCACTGGCCTGCGCGAAGACGCCAGCCTCGCCGCGATCTATCCGATTTCCCTCGCCAGCGGTGTGCTGATTCTCGGCATCGCCGGCAAACGCCTCGACCTCTTGCACCTGCTGTTCGGCTCGGCATTGGCCGTGGACGGACCGACACTCCATGGCATGTTGTGGGTCTGCGCCTTGAGCCTGATCGCCATGGCCCTGATCTACAAACCGCTGCTGCTCGACACCCTCGACCCGCTGTTCCTGAGCACCGTCAGCCGCCTCGGCCCTCTGGCCCACGGCGTATTCCTGACCCTGGTCGTACTCAATCTGGTGATCGGATTTCAGGCCATCGGCGCCTTGATGGTGGTGGGACTGATGATGCTTCCCGCTGCAGCTTCGCGATTCTGGAGCCGACACCTGCCGAGCCTGATCGCTATCGCAGCCGCCCTCGGTTGCCTCTCGGTTTGGCTCGGGTTGTTGCTGTCGTTCTACTACTCGCTGCCCAGCGGCCCGGCCATCGTGCTGATTGCCGGCCTCGGTTATCTGCTGTCCGTGGTGTTCGGACCGGTCCACGGTCTGTTGTGCCGCCCGCCTTTGCTCACATCCCAATGAGGTGTCTCCCGATGCGCGCTCTATTTGTGCTGTTCAGCCTGATGCTGTCGATGTCGTTATCGGCGGCGGAAAAACTGCCCGTGGTCACCAGCTTCAGCATCCTCGCCGACATGGTTCATCAGGTCGGTGGCGAGCATATCCAGATCACCAACATGGTCGGCCCCGACGCCGATGCTCACACCTACGAGCCGACACCGGACGATGCAAAAGCGCTGCTCAAGGCCAGACTGATCATCAAGAACGGCCTCGGTTTCGAGCCATGGCTGGATCGACTGGTGACCAGCACCGAAACCCAGGCCACGGTGATCAGTGCAAGTCACGGGGTGATTCCACGTTCGCTGGATGAAGATGGCGAGACC
>NZ_QAIU01000491.1:0-8253 GCF_003061205.1 Pseudomonas sp. HMWF006 | reverse complement strand
GGCCAACGCCGAGCTGTACATCGCCAACATCACCAAAGCGTTGATCGCCGCCGACCCGGCCAACAAGGCCGACTACGAACGCAACAGTCAAACCTACCGGAAGCAGATCTACGCCCTGCTCGCCAAAGCCAAGGCCAGATTCGGTTCGCTGCCAGCGGGCAACCGCAAGATCGTCACCAGCCATGACGCCTTCGGTTATCTCGGCCAGGCCTACGGTATCGACTTCATGGCACCACAAGGACTGTCCACCGAACGCGAACCCTCGGCCGCAGAAGTCGCGGCGTTGATCACCCAGATTCGCCAGGCCCACGTCAAAGCGGTGTTCATGGAAAACATCAAGGACGCACGCCTGCTCAAACAGATCGCCGACGAAAGCGGAGCGCACATTGGCGGCACCCTCTATTCAGATGCCCTCGCTGCAAGCGGCCCGGCCAGCACCTTCACCGGTCTGTTCGAGTACAACCTCAACACCCTCTACAACGCACTGAGCCAACCATGATTCGCAAGAACCCATCAGGTGATCTGCCGCAGATTGCCGAATCGGCCTACGTCGATAAAACCGCAATCATCTGCGGCAAAGTAGTGATCGGCGAGAACGTATTTGTCGGGCCTTATGCGGTCATCCGCGCGGACGAAGTGGATGCATCGGGCGAGATGGAAGCGATAACCATCGGTGCCAATTCGAACATCCAGGACGGTGTGGTCATCCACTCCAAATCCGGCGCGGCGGTGACGATCGGCGAATTCAGCTCCATCGCCCACCGTTCGATCGTGCATGGTCCGTGTGTCGTGGGTAACCGGGTATTCATCGGTTTCAACAGCGTGCTGTTCAACTGCGTGGTCGGCAACGGCTGCGTGGTTCGGCACAACTCGGTGGTCGACGGGCGCGATCTGCCCGACGCGTTCTACGTGCCCTCCACCACCCGCATCGGGCCGAAGACCGATCTCTCGCAGTTCCCACCGGTGAGCGTCAGCGCCTCGGAGTTTTCCGAAGACGTGGCGCGCACCAATGTCGATCTGGTACGTGGCTACAAAGCCTTGCAGAACGAGTTCTGAACCATGAGCAGCGTGCTGATTCGCAATGCCAGACTGGTCAACGAAGGGCGTGAGTTCGACGGCGACTTATTGGTTGGCAACGGACGCATCGTCAAGATCGCCCGCAGCATCGAAGGCGAAAACGCGGCGGTGGAAATCGACGCCAACGGTCAGTGGCTACTGCCCGGCATGATTGATGATCAGGTGCATTTTCGTGAGCCGGGTGCGCCAGCCAAGGGCAGCCTATATACCGAGTCCCGCGCGGCGATTGCCGGTGGCATCACCAGTTTCATGGACATGCCCAATACCCAACCGGCCACCCTCACCCTCGAAGCGCTGGCGGACAAGAAGCGCCGGGCGGCGATGAGTTCGGTGGCCAACTACGGCTTTCACTTTGGCGTGAGTCAGGACAATCTCGACACGGTGGCGGCGCTCAATCCGAGTGAGGTGGCCGGGGTGAAAGTGTTCATGGGCGCGTCCACCGGCAACATGCTGGTGGATGATCCGCAAATCCTCGAACGGCTGTTCGCCGAGGTACCGACCCTTCTGTTGGCACACTGCGAACACACGCCGAGCATCGACGCCAACGCGGCCAACCTGCGCAAACGGTTCGGTGCACATCTGCCGCCGGATGCCCATGCACTGATCCGCAATGCCGAGACCTGCTATCGCTCCTCGTCACTGGCCGTGGACCTGGCCAAGCGTCATGGCACGCGCCTGCACGTTTTGCACCTCACCACCGCCCGTGAACTCGAACTGTTCGAAGACAAACCACTGGCGCAAAAACACATCACCGCCGAAGTCTGCCTGCACCATCTGCTGTTCGATGATCGTGACTACCCAACGCTGGGCAACCTGATCAAATGCAACCCGGCGATCAAAACCCCCGCCGACCGTGATGCATTGCGCGCCGCGTTGAACAGCCAGCGGCTGGATGTCATCGGCAGCGATCATGCGCCGCATACCTGGCAGGAAAAGCAACGACCTTACAGCGAGGCGCCATCGGGATTACCGTTGGTGCAACACGCCCTGCCCGCCTTGCTGGAGCTGGTGGCGGACGCTGTCTTGCCGATCACCACGCTGGTGGCGAAGACCAGTCACCGGGTGGCGGATCTGTTTGCCATTCCGGATCGCGGTTATTTGCGTGAGGGATATTGGGCAGATCTGGTGTTGATTGAACCGCAGACGCTGGAGGTGTCTCGGCAACCGATTCTGTCGCAATGTGGATGGACGCCGTTTGCCGGTCGCCGCTTTCGGCATCGGGTGAATACGACAATTGTTTCGGGGCAGATTGCGTGGCGGGACGACCGGGTGCATGACGGGTGTCGAGGGTTGGCGTTGCGATTCTTGCGATGAGGCATTCAGTGACTGACAAGACGCGATCGCGGGCAAGTCCGCGCCCACAGGTTGCACCGGTGAACACAACATTGATGTCCACTGCAGAACCTTGTGGGAGCGAGTTTGCCCGCGATGTTTTTAAGCTCTTGGTTTAACCGCGCCGCAATCCTGGCCCAACCACACGGCGCGGGTCTCCAGGCTGCCCTTCTGGTTGATCCCGATGGCATTGAACGTGCCGTTGGCTACCGTGGTGAATTCCCGATCGCTTTGGAACGTTGCCACGCCCGTGCCCTGGGCTTTCGGGCAACTGAAGCGGAATTTCCACTGGTTGCCGTTGCGCTCGGTGATCTGTTGCTTGCAACCTGATTGCGGATCGGCCAATGGGATATCGTTGGTTGCCACCTGTTGCGGTGTCAGGCAGGCACGGATGCCTTTACCGCCAATATTGATACCGTTCTTTTCCAGGGCCGCCCTCTGTTGAGGGGTCATCTGACCTTGAATCTGGCCGAGGATCGACTGCACATCCATCGGCTGATCATCGACTTTGACGTTGCTCGATGTCATTTCCCACAGCCCTGGCTGCAACATCTGCGCTTGCGCAATCACCGGCAATGCCAAACCCAGGCCCAGCGCCAAACCCAGCAGACGAACGTTCATCGAAAAACTCCTGATCAGTAGTGGCCGTTAGACGTCGGCCGATTGCTTCGGTTCATGCACCAATTAAATAGCGACATTCGCAACAGAACATGGTCTGTTAAGCATTAAATCTTCCGGAGCAAGGCTGCCCCATGGATTATTTTGGACCGCACATTTTCGGTTATCTCATCGCTCTGATACATACCCTCGGTTTGATTGCCGCCGTACATGCGGTGCTCACCGTGCGTACGGCCCAAGGCTCGATCGCCTGGGCATTGTCGCTGATCTTCATCCCCTACCTGACGCTGATTCCCTACCTGGTCTTCGGTCGCAGCACTTTCGATGGTTACATCAAGGCGCGACGCCAGGCCAACGAACAGATGCGTCAGGCGATTTCCGAGCTGAACTGGCGGCCGTGGGTCGAAGAAGCGCTGGCTGCTCGCGCCTCGAACGCCTATACCTCATTGCGCGCCATGCCCAAACTGGGACGCATGCCGTGTCTGGCGAACAACGAGGTGCAGTTGTTGGTGAACGGCACGGCCACCTTCGACGCAATCTTCCAGGCCATCGAATACGCGAAGGAAGCCGTGCTGATCCAGTTCTTCATCATCCACGATGATCACCTCGGTCAGCGCCTGCGCGATCTACTGCTGAAGAAAACCGCCGACGGCGTGGCGATTCATTTGCTCTACGACCGCATCGGCAGCCACGCCCTGCCCCACAGCTATGTGCAGGCATTGCGCGACGGCGGCGTCGAGGTCAAGGCGTTTGCCACCCGCAGTGGCTGGCTCAACCGCTTTCAGGTCAACTTCCGCAACCACCGCAAAATCGTCGTGGTCGATGGTGTAGTCGGTTTTGTCGGCGGACATAACGTCGGCGATGAATACATGGGAGAAAAGCCACCGCTGGCACCGTGGCGTGACACCCATGTGAAAGTACGCGGTCCGGTGGTGGCGTGCATGCAGGAATCCTTTGCCGAAGACTGGTTCTGGGCTGCACGGGCCTTGCCGCCGCTGATTTTGCCGGATGAATACCCGGACGATGGCGTGCTCTGCCAATTGCTGGCCAGCGGCCCGGCAGATGCCTACGAAACCTGTTCGCTGTTTTTCGTCGAAGCCATTCACGCCGCGACAGAGCGAGTGTGGATCACCAGCCCCTATTTCATCCCTGACGAAGCGGTATTTGCCGCGTTACGCCTGGCAGTATTACGCGGCGTCGATGTGCGCTTGTTACTGCCATCGCGGCCCGATCACCGGATCGTCTACGCGGCCTCCAGCCTTTACGCTTTCGAGGCGGTACGCGCCGGTGTGCGGGTATTTCGTTATGAACCCGGATTCCTGCATCAAAAAGTGGTGCTGATCGACAGCGAGATCAGTGCGATCGGCAGCGCCAACCTGGACAACCGCTCATTCCGGCTGAATTTCGAAGTGATGTTGCTGACCGTCGATAGCGACTTCGCCGCCAGTGTGGAACACATGCTCAATCAGGATTTCGAGCAATCCTATGAGGTCGCCAAAGAAGAAAGCCGGGAGATCCACCGCCTGCAACAGGTCGGCATGCGGATCGCCCGGCTCATTTCACCGATTCTTTGAGCCCTTTGCCCAAAGGCCAAGGGCGCACTGGCGTCATGGATTGTAGATATCTTCCCGTGTCCATGGCAGTTCATGGCTGCCATCCGGATGCGCCTTGACGGCTAAGATCTGGTGCAGATTGATCCAGCCGCGAGCGAACGCGTACGCACAACCGGCCAGGTACAGACGCCAGATGCGCAACGCTTGATCCGGCACCAGTTTCGCCGCCGCTTCGAGGTTGTCCTCCAGGCGCTCGCTCCAGTGATCCAGTGTGCGCGCGTAATGCAGGCGCAGGCTTTCGACGTCGATGATCTCAAGCCCAGCCTCGCTGATCTCGGCCGAAATCATCGCCAGGTGCGGCAGCTCGCCGTTGGGAAACACGTACTTCTCGATGAAGTCCCCGGCACCGCGCCCCACCGGACGACCGTCCGTGTGCTTGGCGGTGATCCCGTGGTTCATCACCAGTCCACCCTCCTTCACCGCGCCAAACAGGGTCTTGCAATACTCGGCAAGATTGGCGTGACCGACGTGTTCGAACATGCCAACACTGACCACCTTGTCGAAGCGCCCGTCCTGCGGCAAATCGCGGTAATCAAGCAATTGCAGTTCGACCTGGTCTTCCAGCCCTTCGGCTTTAACCCGTTCACGGGCCAGTTCCAGTTGTTCCTTGCTCAGGGTGATGCCGAACACCTTGGCACCGAACTCCCGCGCGGCATAACGCGCCAACCCCCCCCAACCGCAGCCGACATCCAGCAGATAGTCGCCCGGCTGCAAACGCAGCTTGCGGCACAGGTGACGGAACTTGGCTTGTTGCGCTTGCTCGAGGGTTTCACTGCCCGTTTCGAAATACGCGCAGGAATACGCCATGTCGCTGTCCAGCCAGAGCTGGTAGAACGCGTTGGACAAGTCGTAATGGTAGGAAATGGATTTAGCGTCAGTCTCCTTGTCGTGCACAGAACGCACCGGCTGACTGTCTTCGTCTTCATCGAGCAACGCGCTGCTCAACTCATCGCAGACCCGGATGACCTCGCTGATCGAGCCTTCCAGTTCCAGTTTGCCCTCGATGAACGCCGCCCCCAGCGCGTCGAGACTTGGATGAGTAAACTGGCTGACCATCTGCGGGTCCTTGACCACAATGGTGACGCTGGGCGCCGGCCCCAGATTGATTTCATGGCCGTCCCAGAGCCGCAGACGAAGCGGTAACTGCAGATTCTGTAAGGCCGGTGGAAGTTGCGCGAGCATGGAAAATCCCCCTTGTTTCAGACGTCTGATCTGAGGGTAGACCATCCTGAAAAAATAGCAGGCTATCGAATTAATTAGCCGAAACTATGATTGCAGACGCTCCAGCAAGCCATCCTGTAGCCACTGTTTCAACCAGGTGACGGCTTGAAGTGGCGCGCCCTCACCATAAGTGACTGCTGACTGTGCGCACAGTTCAGAGAAGCTCCAGTTCTCGTTCAGCACCCCGTTCAGCGCTTCGCCTTCGGCAGATGGCAGGCTGCGGTAATGACTGACCAGACCCTTTCGCCAGATCAGGCAGATCTGAGGCGTCGCAAGGCTGACGCTGGCAGGGAAAGCGCTTTGCTCTTTCACCGCACGCCACTGCGCAAGGCTGTTGAACCGACACTCAAACCATTGCAACGAAGGGGTCGGTTTGAATCGCAGCCTAGGCCATTCTTCAGGTGCCAGCGTCGCCATTGTCTCGATGCTTGAAGGCGCGCCTGCGGGCGCATCAAAGGCCAGCGTAAAGGCCCACTCAAGCGCTGCCAATTCAGCCAACGGCGCACTCTGTGCCAGCACCAGATGTTCGCGGATGAACCCTTCGAAGCCTTTGCCCAGCCAGCGCAGGCTGTAATGTGTCGAAGGATGTTGGCGCAGGTAGGCGCTGGCCAGCAGGTCGAATTCCTCGTCGCCCAGCCAGTGCCAGATTGTCGGGAAGTCGCTGCGCAGCACCTCAAGCAGTCGCGCTCGATAAGCGTTGTGGTAAATCGCCAGACCGGTACCGACATCCAGCGTCGGGCCGCCGACAAGCGAGTCGACCAGTGCCGGATCGGCGACGGCCTCATCCAGCAGAAATGCTTCGAACGCCAACTGCCAGTCATTCAGGCGCATTGCGTGCTCCCCTGCAGGACCATTGCCGCCAATTCACGAGCCTTGTGCAATTCATCAAGCAGTTCGTCGAACGGCGGAAAGTGATCGTCGCGTTCCAGCAGGGTGGCCACCGGGCCGAGGTGTTGCAGCGTACGTTGATACAGCGCCCAGACAGGATCGCTGACCGGATGATCGTGGGTGTCGATCACGTAGTCGCCATAATCGCTGTGCCCCGCCAGATGCAGCTGACGTATCTTGTCGGCCGGCAACTGCTGAATGAAGGTCCACGGATCAAAGCCGTGATTGCGTGAACTGACGTAGACATTGTTGACGTCCAGCAGCAATTCGCAGCCGCTCACCCGGCTCAGGGCGGCGAGAAATTCCCATTCGGTGAAATCATCGGAAGCGGCACGCACGTAACTGGAGACGTTCTCCAGTACCAGTGGACGCTGCAGAACGTCCTGCACCTGCGCGACGCGCCCGGCAATGTACTCCAGACTTTCTTCGGTGTACGGCAACGGCAACAGGTCATGCAGTTGATGGGCGTTGCCACGGCTCCAGCACAAGTGGTCGGAGATCCACGCCGGCTTGACCCGTTCGGCCAGTTGTTTGAGGTGTATCAGGTAGTCGCGATCGAGGGCGTGCGGCCCGCCGATGGACAGGGAGACGCCATGCATGACCAGCGGATAACGCTCGGCGATGGCGTCCAGGTAGTACAGGGCCTTACCGCCCGGCACCATGAAATTTTCCGAGATCACTTCGAACCAGTCGACGTCAGGGGCCTGTTCGAGGATCTGTTGGTAATAGGCGCTGCGCAAGCCCAGGCCATAACCGAGACAGGGAAGAGAGGCGGACATGGGCGAACTCCTGTTGATAGTGGCCGCAGTGGCGTTAACCACTGCGGCGACACCTGGCGGTCAGGTTATTCGCCGACCTTGCCACCGGCCTTTTCGCAGGCCGCCTGGGTCATGGCCTTGAAGCCCTGGCCCTTGCAGGAGCCCATGCCTTTGCAAGCGTGGTCTTTGGTTTTGCAGTCATTCTGGCCTTTGCAGGCATTCACACCGTAACAGTGAACGTTGGCATCGGCAGCCATCGCATTGGTCGCCACACCGGCAAACATTGTGGCAGCAGCCAGAGCGAGAGCGGCACCGGCAGCAGCGGTCTTGATAGTCATTTTTTTATCCTCGGTCATCGTCAGGGGTTGTCGGCTGGAAGGTTGTTCAGTCCCGACATAGCACTAGAGAGGGCCTACCCTTGTGGCGTTACAGAGGCTGAAAAAAATAATTTCAGGCATCTTCCTTGAGCTTGAGCAGCGGCTCCTGAAAGCGCAACAAACGACCGGCATTGCCCAGCACCAGCAATGTGCTGAGGTTATGCAGCAGCGCGGCAATCATCGCTCCGGCGGCGCCCAGCCAGCCGAATGCAGCGAACACGACGATGGCCAGCGTCCAGCCCAGACCGATGATCACATTCACTTGCAGGGTTCGCCGGCACTGCCGACTCAGGCGCACGCAAGTCCCCAGTCGACGCAGGTCGCTGCCGATCAGCACAATATCCGCCGATGCCAATGCGATATCGGCAC
>NZ_QAIU01000490.1:3746-5940 GCF_003061205.1 Pseudomonas sp. HMWF006 | reverse complement strand
GATCCGGCACTGCCTGCGCCAGCCCGGTGATCGGCAAGGTCGAAGTGTTGGAGGCAATCACCGCCGCGCTACCGACCACTTGCTGTGCCGCTGCCGAGACTTTGGCTTTCAGTTCTCGGTCCTCGAACACCGCCTCGATGATCAAGTCGCAGCCGGCCAGATCGGCATCGCTTTCACTCGTGTTGATCCGCGACAGCACCGCTTCGCGCTGCTCAGTCGTCATCTGGCCACGGGCAACTTTCTTGTCCAGTAAGGTCGCCGAGTGAGCCTTGCCTTTCTCGGCCGCTGCAAGGTTGATGTCCTTGAGCACCACTTCAATGCCGGCAGTGGCGCTGACGAACGCGATCCCCGCGCCCATCATGCCAGCGCCCAGCACGCCGACTTTTTGCGTCTTATACGGTGCATAACCCTGCGGCCGTGAGCCACCGGCATTGATCTCGTTGAGCTGGAACCAGAAGGTACCGATCAGGTTTTTCGAGATCTGGCCGGTAGTCAGCTCGGTGAAATAGCGGGTTTCGATCAGGTGCGCGGTGTCGAAATCCACCTGAGCGCCCTCCACCGCCGCACACAGAATCTTCTCCGGTGCCGGCAGCGTGCCCTGGGTTTTCGTGCGCAGGATCGACGGCGCAATGGCCAGCATCTGCGCAACTTTCGGGTTCGACGGTGTGCCACCGGGAATCTGATACCCCTTCACGTCCCAACGTTGCACCGCTGTCGGATGGGCGACGATCCAGGCGCGCGCCTTGGCCAGCAGTTCATCGTGATCGGCGGCCAGTTCGTCGATCAGACCGGCCTGCAACGCCTGTTGCGGACGCACTTTCTTGCCCTCGAGCAGATACGGCAGCGCCTTCTCGATACCGAGCATGCGCACCATGCGCACAACTCCGCCGCCGCCCGGCAACAGACCCAGGGTCACTTCCGGCAAGCCGAGTTGTACCGAAGCGTCGTCAAGTGCCACCCGGTGATGACAGGCCAGGCAGATTTCCCAGCCGCCGCCCAGCGCCGCCCCGTTGATGGCCGCAACCACCGGTTTACCCAGGGTTTCCAGCGTGCGCAACTGCCCCTTGAGGGTCAGCACCATGTCGTAGAAGGCTTTGGCTTCGGGCTTGCCGACCTTGATCAGCTCATTGAGGTCGCCGCCGGCAAAGAAGGTTTTCTTCCCCGACGTGATGATGACGCCAGCGAGGTGGTCTTTGTCCGCGACCAGTTGCGCAACGCACGCGGCCATGGCTTCGCGGTACACGGCGTTCATGGTGTTGGCGCTCTGGCCCGGCATGTCGATGGTCAGGACAACGATGCCGTCCTGAGCTTTTTCGTAACGAATGGCTTCGCTCATAACAAGGTTCCTTGAATTCGGGGCTCAGAGGCGTTCGAGGATGGTGGCAATGCCCATGCCGCCGCCGACGCACAGCGTCGCCAGGCCATAGCGCAGATGCCGCGCTTCCAGTTCATCGAGCAACGTGCCAAGGATCGCGCAACCGGTGGCGCCCAGCGGATGCCCCATGGCGATGGAGCCGCCGTTGACATTGACCTTGGCCGGATCGACGGCCATGTCCTTGATGAACTTGAGCACCACCGAGGCAAACGCTTCGTTGACCTCGAACAGGTCGATGTCTTCAACACGCAGCCCGGCCTTGGCCAATGCCTTGCGCGTAGCCGGTGCGGGCCCGGTGAGCATGATGGTCGGATCGGTGCTGGTGACGGCCGTGGCGACAATCCGCGCCCGCGGTTGCAGGCCCAGCGCCCTGCCCTTGGCCTCGGAGCCAAGCAACATCAGCGCCGCGCCGTCGACGATTCCGGAACTGTTGCCTGGCGTATGAACATGGTTGATGCGCTCGACATGGCTGTACACCCGCAGTGCCGTCGCGTCAAAGCCCATCTGGCCGATCATTTCGAAACTGGGCTTGAGTTTGCCCAGCCCTTCAAGGGTCGATTCGGCACGAATGAATTCATCGTGATCGAGCAGGATGATGCCGTTCTGGTCCTGCACCGGCACCAACGACTTGTTGAACGAACCATCGGCCCGGGCCCGGGCGGCTTTCTGTTGCGAATGCAGCGCATAGGCGTCGACGTCGTGACGGCTGAAACCTTCAAGGGTGGCGATCAGGTCCGCACCGACGCCCTGCGGGGTAAAGTGGCTGTGCAGGTTGGTCTGCGGGTCCAGCGCCCAGGCGCCGCCGTCACTGCCCATTGG
>NZ_QAIU01000490.1:0-3736 GCF_003061205.1 Pseudomonas sp. HMWF006 | reverse complement strand
CTGCACACCCGCCACGCTGACATCCCAATCGGCCACTTGCACCGCCGTCTTGGCGATGTCCGAGCCCTGATCGCCAATCGGCGTGACGCAACCGATGACCACGTCATCGACCTGGCTGGTGTCGAGCGACGTGCGCTGCTGCAGTGCGGTCAACAGACCGGCCAGCAGATTCACCGGTTTGACGCTGTGCAAAGCGCCATCGGGTTTGCCTTTGCCACGCGGCGTGCGCAGCGCATCGAATATCAAAGCCTGGGTCATGACGTCCTCGAACCTGTGCGGTGAGTGATTGCTCGTACCTCCACTCTTGGCCCGGACGCTCATGGATTCAATGACCACAGTGCTCAATGGCGTTGACGCACACGCTCAGACGGACGGTCATTGAACAGCGGGTGAACCGGTTCAGGTGCGCGAGTTGTCTAGCCAGCGGGCGGCAAAGAAGCTGGCAAAACGCCTCATGCCTTTTTAAGCACATTCAGCAGCAAGTTCATATGAAATGGATCTAAGCCAAGCGTGACGCGGGCCCTAAGGTAGAACATGTACGTCATGGTCGTCGGGTTTTGCCGAGGCCGACGTTCTTCAACAGGAAGTGCAGCGTTTGCCGTCATGGATATGCAGGCAAACATCAGGAAATAACAATAAAGGCGGTCAAGCCATGTTCAAACAACCAAAAGTTCGTCAAGCAGGGCTCATTCTTTTCGCCACGACGCTGTTGCTGATTTTGCCGAACCTGACCAAGGTCATTGGCTGAATCAAGCAATCGGCGCCCGTCATCGCCCATTAAAAATGTGCGTGGCCCGCTATCCGGGCCAGCATGGCTGTGCCAACCTTTGTGCACTTCCACGACATGGACGGCGATCATTTGAAGAATCTCATTGCGTTCGGGGCCTTGCTGCTGAGCCTGCCCTTATCTGCCGCTCAGTTGGATCTGCAACTGGGCGCCCACACCCGCACCTGGCAGACCGAGGAGCTGCTCAAGCATCCTCTAGTGCAAACCCTGACGATCAAAAACGATGTGTCCTACAAAAAGGACATGACCTATCGCGCCGTGCCCGTGGCCGCGCTGCTGACCGGCATCAAACCTGACGATCATCTGCAAGCGGTAGCGCTGGACGGGTTTGCCGCCGAGCTGGCGGCCGCGCCGTTGCTCAATAGCAAAGGTGCACGGGCCTGGCTGGCCATTGAAGACCCGGCGCAGCCGTGGCCGCCGCTGTCGGCGGGCAAGCACAGTGCTGGACCGTTTTATCTGGTATGGACGGATCCGCAGGCCGGTCATATCAGCCCGGAGCAGTGGCCGTTCGAAGTGGCGAGCATCAAGCGCATGGCTCCGGTGGCGGAGCGCTTTCCGGCGCTGTTGCCCGATGCCAAGCTGAAAGCAGATGACCCGGTGAATCAGGGGTTCGCCCTGTTTCAGAAAAACTGTCTGGCCTGTCACCGCCTGAACGGTGCGGGGGATGCGCAGTTCGGGCCGGATCTGAATATTCCGTATAACCCGACGGAGTACTTCGGCGCGGATTTCCTCAAGCGGTATATCCGCGATCCGCAGAGTTTGCGCCAATGGCCGCAGGCGAAGATGCCGGGGTTCTCGGCAGATGTGTTGCCGGAGAACGATCTGCAGTTGCTGATCGGCTATTTGCAACACATGGCCGGGCGCAAGGTTAAGCCATAAGCAATGGGGTGTTATCACTGACCGCTTCGCTGGCAAGCCCCACAGGTTATCCGCCGACTCTGAAGCCGCGGTAATCCTGTGAGAGCTGGCTTGCCAGCGATAGCGGTATTGCAGTTATTGCTGTTGCACGGAGATAACCGGCGCCGGGGTGGGCGACACGAACACCTTCGCATGCATCTGTTCACAGCCCCCGCCCCGACGCATCCCGCGTACCGGGCAGGCGTCCAGGTAATCGAGGCCTACCGCCAGTTTCAGGTGACGCTCAGGGCGCGCCAGTTCATTGGTCACGTCAAAGCTGTACCAGGCGTCATCCAGCCAGGCTTCTGCCCAGGCATGGCTGGCCAGATGCTCGCAATCCTCGCTGTACAGATAACCCGACACATAACGTGACGGCACCCCGAGACTGCGCGCGCAGGCCAGAAACGCGTGGGTATGGTCCTGACACACGCCAGCACGTCCGGCAAACGCATCCGCAGCCCGCGTGTCGACTTCGGTGGAGCCCGGCGTGTAAGTCATGTGTTGATTCAAACCGTGCATCAGATCAATCAGCGCCGTGCGATCACGCCGCTGCTTGCAGGTTTTCGCCGCAAACGCACGCAACGCCTCGTCCGCCTCGGTCAACCGGGTAAAACGCAGGAACGGCAGCGCCGACTGACTCTCATGTTCGGCCTCGCGCAATTCGTCGATATCGACCTGCCCTCGCGCGCCGATGATGATCGCTTCATGCGGCTCGTCCATGGTCAGCACGTGCAGGATGTTGCCGAACGGATCGAGTTGCGCACGCACCGGACGCGGCAGGTCGAGCTGCCAACTGAGTACATGCTGGCGCTCGCTGTCGTGGGGGGTCAGCCGCAGGTACTGGATGCTCGCCCGCACCTGATCTTCGTAGTGATAGGTGGTCTCGTGGCTAATGGAAAGTCTCATGCAGCCTCCAGGTAGGAACTGTGAATGGCGTTGCCCAACTGGCGCACCAGCGGGATGAATTCGGTCAGCCACGCGTGCAGGCCTTCCTCGAGAATTTCGTTGATGCCGGTGTAGCGCAGACGTGCGTCCATTTCCGCCGCCAGCCGTTGCGCCGGTCGACCATTGGCGCCGGGCAATTGCGCGAGGATCTGGTCGATCTCCTCGGTGCACGCACGCAGCGAACGCGGCACATCGGCGCGCAGCAGCAGCAACTCGGCGACATGCCGGGCGCCGGGGGCATCGCGGTAGATTTCGGTGTAGGCCTCGAACGACGACAAGGCCCGCAGCAATGCACTCCACTGGTAATACGCGTGGGCGGTGCCGTCGCTGACCGCTTCGGCCTGATCCCCGGCCATTTCATAACGCGCATCGAGCAGACGCAGCGTGTTGTCGGCGCGCTCGATAAACGTGCCCAGACGAATAAAGCGAAACGCATCGTTACGCATGATCGTGCCGTAGGACGCACCACGGAACAGGTGCGAACGCTCCTTGATCCACTCGCAGAAACGGCTCATGCCATAGCGGCTCAGGCCTTGTTCGGCGATCCCGCGAATTTCCAGCCAGGTGGCGTTGATGTTTTCCCACATGTCGGCGGTGATGCGCCCACGCACCGCATGGGCACTGGCCCGCGCTGCACCGAGGCAACTGTAGATACTTGCCGGGTTGGCCGCATCGAGGGCGAAAAAGTGCAACAGGCGTTCGGCGTGCAGTTCGCCGTGACGCTCCAGGTAATCGTCGAGGGTGCCGGTGATCAACAGCGGCATGGCCAATTCGTGCAGACCATCGCCGCGACCGTCCTGCGGCATCAGCGACAACGAGTAACTGACGTCGAGCATCCGCGCGAGGTTTTCCGCCCGCTCCAGGTAACGCGACATCCAATACAGATCCGAGGCAGTTCTACTTAACATGGCAAGCTTCCTTCAATCCTCGACCACCCAGGTGTCCTTGGTTCCGCCGCCCTGGGAGGAATTCACCACCAGGGAGCCTTCGCGCAGGGCAACACGGGTTAAACCGCCGGGCACAACCCGGGTTTCGCGACCGGACAAGACAAATGGCCGCAGGTCGATATGGCGCGGCGCAATGCCGTTTTCGACAAAGGTCGGACAG
>NZ_QAIU01000489.1:9882-10660 GCF_003061205.1 Pseudomonas sp. HMWF006 | reverse complement strand
GTGCAAGGCCCGGTCAAGACCCAGTTCGGTTTCCACCTGCTCGAAGTCACCAGCCGTCAGGACTGATCCGTCGCCTGATTGCTCTGCAACGGCCCGCCTTTTGGTGGGCCGTTGTGTTTCAGTTACATATACGGCTGGCGACTGACGCGCCTCTCGCGTACAAATTGCGCTTATCGTTTTCCCGGTTCCAAGGCTGACAATGCGACTGGTTTTTCCCACATTGATGCTCACCGCCCTCGCCCTGTTGTCGGGCGCCGCCGGTGTGGACGCTGCACCGCAACACGCGTTGACCGTTTATGGCGAGCCGGCCAAATATCCTGCCGGTTTCAGTCACTTCGACTACACCAACCCGCAGGCGCCCAAGGGCGGCACGATGCGCCGCTCGGCGATCGAGATCGGTCACTTCGACCATGTATTGCCGTATATCGACAAAGGCATCGGCGTCACGCAAATCGACGGACTGCTGTACTCGCCGCTGGCTCAGCGCTCGATGGATGAACCCTATACCGTTTACGGGCTGGTGGCAGAAAAGATGGAGCGCTCGGAGGACGGACTCGCGCTGCGCTTTTTCATTAATCCCAAGGCTCGCTTCGCCGACGGCAAGCCGATCACCGCCGAAGACGTGCGCTACACCTATGAACTGCTAATGACCCAGGGCAGCCTGCGTTATCGCACGCAGTTCGCCGATGTCAAAGGCGTCGAAGTGGAAGCACCGCTGATCGTGCGCTTCGATTTCAAGAACAACGAAAACCGCACCCTGCCTCTGGATATCGCGACC
>NZ_QAIU01000489.1:7916-9820 GCF_003061205.1 Pseudomonas sp. HMWF006 | reverse complement strand
CCGCCACTGGGCAGTGGCCCCTATCGCGTCGGCAAGGTCGACTCGGGGCGCAGCATTACCTTCGAACGCAATGCCGACTGGTGGGGCAAGGACCTGCCGGTCAGTCGCGGCCTCTATAACTTCGACCATTTCAGCATCGAGTACTTTGGCGACACCGACGTCGCCCGTCAGGTGCTGCGCGGCGGCGCGTATGACTACAACCGCGAGTTTTCCGCCACCGGTTACTCGATCGGCTACGACAGCCCCGCCCTGAGCGACGGGCGCCTGCAAAAGGCTCATCTGGCCACCGAAGCGCCGCAATCGGCTCAAGGGTTTGTGTTCAATCTGCAGAAACCGATGTTCAAGGATCGCCGTGTGCGCCAGGCACTGGCGATGCTGTGGGACTTCGAGTGGAGCAACCGGCAGATGATGCGCAACCTGTACATCCGCCATCAAAGTTACTTTTCCAATACCGATCTGGCCGCTCGCGAGTTACCAGACGCCGCGGAGTTGAAGATTCTCGAACCGCTGCGCGGACAGATTCCCGACGAAGTCTTCACCACGGTCTTCGAGGCACCGAAGACCGACGGCAGTGGCCTGATCCGCGATAAACAACTGCAAGCCCTGGAACTGCTCGAGCAGGCCGGCTGGAAACCGGACGGCGATCAACTGGTGAATGCCGAAGGCGAACCGCTCAGCTTCACGTTCCTGGTCAGCCAGAACGGCATGGACCGCCTGCTGCTGCCTTACAAGCGCACACTGAAACAGATCGGCATCAACCTGGATATTCGCCGCATCGACTCTTCGCAATACGTCAATCGCCTGATGAGCCGGGACTACGACATGATCGTCACCGGCTATCCGGTGACCACCTCACCGGGTGGCGAACTGCTCAACTACTTCGGCTCGGCGTCGGCCAACGACCCGGGGGCCAACAACTACATGGTGCTGAAAAACCCGGCGGTCGACACCTTGATCAACGGACTGATCCGCGCCTCCACCCAATCGGACATGCTGCACTATGCCCACGCCCTGGATCGGGTGCTGCAATGGAATTACTACTGGATTCCCAATTACTACCCGCCGGGCACTTCGACCGTGTGGTGGAACCGCTTTGGCATCCCTACGATTCAAGCCAGTAATGATGAAGCGATCGAGAGCTGGTGGGAAATCAGCCGCACGCCGCTGACCAACCAACAGATGACCGCCGAAAAAATCGGTCGTGGCAGACCCGGAGGGCCGCACTGATGTGGGGTTACATACTGCGGCGCCTGCTGCTGATCATTCCGACGCTGGTGATCATTCTGCTGGTCAATTTCGTCATCATTCAGGCCGCGCCCGGCGGTCCGGTGGAACAGGCGATCGCCCATCTGCAAGGCATCGGTGGTGGCGGCAACGTCGGCGGCGGTTCGGGTGAAACCATGAGCGGCACCTCGCGCGCGAGCCGGGGCCTGGACCCGCAATTGATCAAAGACATCGAAAAACAGTACGGCTTCGACAAGCCAGCCCATGAACGCCTGTGGCTGATGCTCAAGAATTACGCCCGACTGGATTTCGGCAAGAGCTTCTTTCGCGGTGCCACGGTGACGGACCTGATCCTGGAAAAAATGCCGGTCACCATTTCTCTCGGATTATGGGCGACGCTGATTACCTACTTGGTCTCGATCCCGCTGGGCATCCGCAAAGCCGTGCATCACGGCAGCCATTTCGATATCTGGAGCAGCACCGCGATCATCATCGGCTACGCAATGCCGGCGTTCCTGTTTGCAATGTTCCTGATCGTGGTGTTTGCCGGCGGCACTTCGCTGAACTGGTTCCCGGTACGCGGCCTGGTCTCGGACAACTTCGAATCACTGTCGACCCTGGGCAAGATCGCCGATTACTTCTGGCACCTGGTGTTGCCGGTCACGGCGCTGGTGATCGGC